>JANODM010000093.1:0-4275 GCA_031412695.1 Alphaproteobacteria bacterium | reverse complement strand
TGAATCCGATAAATCCGTACATGAATAGCATTATACCCATCTTGTTTTTGTCGGCAAGAGAGTTAGGCTGGAAGAAATTTTACACGGATATCACATGACATTGTTACAGCTTTTCGTTTTGGGCGTAGTGCAGGGCATCACTGAATTTTTGCCCGTCAGTTCTAGTGCGCATTTGATTTTGGTACCGCATGTCATGCAATTGCCTGATCAAGGATTATTGATCGATTTAGGCGCGCATGCGGGTACATTATTGGCCGTATTGATTTTATTTTACCGTGATGTATGGCGCATGGTATTGGGTGCATGGGATACGGTCCGTTTACAAAAGACGAATAATGCGCGATTGGTGCAGTATTTATTCTTGGGTACGATCCCCGCAGGCTTAGCCGGATTTTTCCTGGAAGATATTCAGGGTACGCTGTTACGTCATATCGAGATCATCATTTTCACTTCCGTGTTTTGGGGTATCGTATTGTGGTGGGTCGACCGCACATCACCGCAAGAAAAAGATGTTGCGCAGCATATGACATTAAAAAATGTGTTGATCGTGGGACTTGCGCAAATGCTGGCCTTCGTTCCCGGCACCAGCCGTAGTGGTATCACGATGACGGCGGCGCGCTATTTGGGATTTAAACGCATCGATGCGGCACGGTTTTCGTTTTTATTGTCGATACCGATTACGGCGGCGGCTGTGCTGATGGGCGGCGTTAAAATTATGAACGGCGAAGCGGCGGGTCAAAGCGCGCAAGATTTTATCGTTGTTGCGGGCGTATCATTCGTCACGGCGTTGATTGCGATTTTATTTTTGCTGCAATGGCTGAAACGATTCAATTACACGCCGTTCGTCATTTACCGTTTGCTACTGGCGGCAACGATCGCATGGTTCGTTTTTTAAGGTTTTAATCCTGGCGTTGGCGGCGATACGGCCTGGGGAATAGCCGCTTGTGACACTATAACGCGTCGCTCAGCATGCTCGATAAATCCGTCGATAATAACCCCTTGTGACACCTGTCGGATTAATCGTTTTAAAACGCCAACAGGATCGCGCACAGGTTTTTTATCCGAGGTCATTATGGTCCCCTCAGTGGATTTGCTACTAAAATATAAAGCTAGTATTTGAGCAGATGGAATGGGTGTCGTATCTATCGGAGACGCAACAGGTTGTGTAATAAGAACAGCTTTTTCAGCGGAGTTAAAACTTGGCTCGAACCCAATACCGGCATTCATCCGAAATCGTGTAGTGTTAGCGCGCGGTTTACCGATGATATCAAGTCGTTGTGCCCACATCACGGGATTAGCGGTTGTGGGGTTTTCTTTTTGCTCAGGTCGACTGCAAAAGTTCAGGGACATTTTTGTCGGTTTTTGAGTCGATGAGGTGGAACCGATGGACGTGCCGGAAATATCCATGCAAAAATTATTCGTAGCCGGATTGATTTGGATATTTAACGCATCAATTGTGTATTGCTCGTCACGGCGAATAACGGTTGGTAAGGTTTGAACGGCTGTTGGCGCGTTGCGAATGGTGTCTGTTGTCTCCGATGATTGTGCATCCGCATTCATCGTTGTCCCGCAGGCCGTTGCTGCGAACAAGCTTAAGGTGCATATGGCACTTTTGCAGTCATGCGATTCTGCTCCGATTAAACATTATGTCTATTTAATAGGATTTTGACATGTTTGTCACGAATTAAATGCGTGTGTGAGATAGAAGTTTTATAAATAAGGCTGGTTTTGGATTACCTAAAGAGTGGCCTGCGATTGTCGTATGGAGTCGCCATAATTGGTTCGCGAATACAGCTATCTGAATCCTGGGTTTGACATGCCTTACGATAAATTCTTTCACTCGTAATCAATAACCCGTTAGAACTCATACCTTTTAAATCATTTGCGACTCTTTGCGGAGTGAATCCCGCATTCCGCAAGTTAGAATCAATGATAAGGTTTTGCACGATTCCTATGAATTTGAAAGCGCCTACGCCGTAAGATGCTACGCCCCTGATTGAATTTTTATCAACTTGATCAAGATCCGTATTACTTAGGTTTGGCCCAAAAGCAGGAGAAACTGTATAAGCAGTAAGGTTCGTGCGCGGTATGCTGGGGCGGATTTCGCTGCACGGGCGAATTGTCATTTCAACATAAGCTGCGCGATTGTTTGAAATGCCTTGTGGATCCTCGTAACTAATGTCTGTGAACTGTACACAGTTATTTGTACCTAAACGATTTTCTGGAGCCCCGAATGGAGTTGACTCCACGTTCATTTCCAAAGTCGTGCGATATGTTCCAGTGCCAGTATTTTTGCTACCGCATTCGGCCTTTCCACTCATAGAAAAATAGCCTCTACCATTTGTGTTATAAGTAATTTGAGTATTGCCCTGTAATAAACAGGTTTCGTTTACAACTCTTTGATTACCCACTTGCGTTTGTGCAATGGGTGCTGACTGTGCTTCCACGTTCGTGACGGTGCCGCAGGCGGCTGTGGCAATTAGGCTCATCATGCCTATGGCGTTTCGTGCGGTCATCCAAACTCTCCCAAGTCTTGTATTATGTCTATTTAACATGATTCCTACAATTTGTCACGAATTAATTCGATTTTGGTCGAAATGCCTCAGTCTATTTTAACGATTAGAAGCTAGGCTGGAATTTCAAATAGGCCAATCGCCTACTGAGTCCATGGAAATTAAATGTCTGATAAAATTGATAAAATATTTGCTGGCCGCATGTCACAAGACGATTTAAATCGTCTGATCAAGCAACATGAGGATTATATCAATGGAATCAAAGGCGGTCGCCGCCTGATTCTGCAATTTATGAACCTCTCAGGGCTCAGTTTTGCCAAACATAATTTATCGGATGCAGTGCTGACGGGGTCTGCGCTGATTCAATCTGATCTGTCGGGTACAATTATGGACCGTGCCAATTTATTCGGCTGTGATATGCGTTACGCGAATTTAGAAGGTACCAGTTTGGTCAAAGCCGATTTGCGCGGCGTATGCGCACGGGGTGCACGTTTGAATAATGCCGACATGTTACAAGCCGATTTGCGCGAAGGCCAAGTTTTGACGCATGAACGTTCAGGCGAATTGCAAGCCTTGTATATGGATGTGCCTGCGCCTGATACGGACGGACAAACGGATTTTTCCAAAACCAAAATGAGACGCGTGCGTTTAAACGAAGCGCAAGCCGGACGTGCTGATTTTTCCGAAGCGGAAATGACGGCGGTACGTATGCGGAATGCGCATTTGCGTGGAGCTAACTTTGAAGGCGCAAATATGGAGCATTCGGATTTCTCCGGGGCTGATCTGACGGGTGCGAATTTACGCGATGCCGTGATGATGAATATCGTCCTGGATCAAACCAAATTAGACGGCGCGCAAATGGAAGGCACGCTGCAAGATAACGTCATCAAAGACCTAAGCGGATTGCAAGAGCCATTGGATGTGTTGGTAAAACAACACCAACACTGGGTTGAAACTGCCGGTAAAGAAGGTAAACATCTGGACCTCAGCGGATATGATTTGCGCCGTATCGTCGCGTTGAAGAAGATTAAACTGACGGCATTGCGCGCGCAAAAAGGCATTTTTCTAGGTATGGATTTGGAAGGCATCGAATTACAGCATACGTTTTTGGAAAATGCTGATTTCCGCAATTGCAATTTGAAATCCGCTGATTTCCGCGGCGCCAATTTGACCGAAGCCAAATTTGCCAAAGCCGATATGCAGGGCGCAAATTTTCAGCCGCTGATCATGGATGATGGTTTGACCAAAGTCGTCGACTTGTCGGGTGCAAATTTACGCTTTTGCGATTTGCGCGAAACCGATTTCAAGCGCGCTATTCTCAAAGGGGCGGATTTATCCTTTGCCCGTATTACGGGTACGGATTTTACAGGTGCGGATTTGACGGATGTCAAATCTGAGGGTTTGGATTTTTCCGTCGCCAAGGGTACGGAAAACAAGAAATAATCTTAAGGCGTAATGACCTTGTGCCGTAAACATGCTACGATTCGGGCATGAACATCCGCATTCTTCCCAATACATTAATCAATCAAATTGCTGCCGGAGAAGTTATTGAACGCCCTGCGGCCGTCGTGCGTGAATTAGTTGAAAACGCATTAGATGCTGGGGCTACGCGTATCGATATTACGGCACGCGATGGTGGTTTGAATTTTTTGTCTATTACCGATAACGGTCATGGCATGAGCGCGGAAGATTTAGCATTGGCCGTTGAGCGTCATGCGACATCGAAATTGACATCCGATGATTTGTTACAGATTAAAACGAT
>JANODM010000092.1:0-2433 GCA_031412695.1 Alphaproteobacteria bacterium | reverse complement strand
ACCTCGTGTCGCCGAATTGAACGGCGGCAAATCGCCCATCGGAAATATTCCCGACAAAGAAATCCGTGACATCATCGATCAAGGCAATTTCAAAGCAACAGACGATTTTTCTCAACTGACCAATGCGGATGCAATCATCATTTGCGTACCGACGCCACTTACAAAACAGCGCGAACCCGACATGAGCTATATTGACAGCACGGTACGTACGATTGCTGCGACATTGCGCCCTGGGCAATTGATCATATTGGAATCCACAACATATCCGGGCACGACCCGCGAGGTTATGGTGCCTGTTCTTGAAAAGCAAAGCGGCCTCAAAGCCGGCATTGATTTTTTCGTTGCCTTTTCGCCTGAACGTGAAGATCCGGGCAATGAAACTTATTCCGTCTCGAATATTCCTAAAGTGGTGGGCGGTGATGGACCAGACGCATTACGTTTGGCCACGACACTTTACAGTAAAATGGCGACATCAGTTATCCAGGTTTCATCAACACCGACTGCCGAAGCTGTAAAACTGACAGAGAATATCTTCCGTGCGGTCAACATCGCATTGGTCAATGAACTGAAAGTCATTTACGATGCAATGGGCATTGACGTATGGGAAGTTATCGATGCCGCGAAAACCAAGCCTTTCGGTTTTATGCCGTTTTATCCTGGTCCCGGTTTAGGCGGGCACTGCATTCCAATTGACCCGTTTTATTTGACGTGGAAAGCACGCGAATTCGACATTTCGACGCGCTTCATCGAATTAGCGGGTGAAATAAATGCCGCGATGCCGCGCCATGTCGTCAACGTTTTGGCTGCAAACCTTAGCACGCATTCCGAAAAAAGCGTGAAAGGTTCGCGTATTTTATTGTTGGGTTTGGCTTACAAGAAAAATATAGAAGATATGCGCGAAAGCCCGGCTTTGCGGATTTTCGATCTTCTTGTACATATGGGTGCGCATGTGGATTACCATGATCCGTTCGTACCGACCGTACCTGATTTGCGTCATTATCCGCAATTCAAAGACAAGCATTCGATCAATTTGACAATCGATGCGCTGAAAACCTATGACGCCGCATTTATCGTCACTGATCATGATGGCGTCGATTATAAAATGGTTATCGATAATTTGCCGTTGGTGGTGGACACCCGCAACGTTTGCGAACGCTTGGGGTTTAAACGTGACACAATTGTCAAAGCTTGATCCTGTTCGCATTGCCGTGATTGGATGCGGATATTGGGGTAAAAACATTATCCGCAACATGGCGGAACTTGGCGTTTTGGCTTGCGTAAGCGATATCAACATAGATCATGCCGCGAAAATGGGCGCAAGCTATGGCGTTCCTGCACGTTCCTTTGATGAAATTCTAAACGATCAAACCATTCATGGAATTGCGATTGCAACTCCAGCCACATTGCATGACAGCCAAGCAAAAGCTGCAATTTTAGCAGGAAAAGATGTCATGGTTGAAAAACCGCTTAGCCTTGATGTTGCTATGGCATCAGCATTATGCGATTTGGCTGAAAACAATAACCGTCTATTGATGGTTGGACATTTGTTACATTATCATCCCGCATTTTTGAAATTGCAGGCCATGGTGAAAGCGGGTGAATTAGGTACTGTTCGTCATATTTATTCCAACCGTATGGGTTTGGGTAAAATCAGAAACGAAGAAAACGTTTTGTGGAGCTTTGCACCGCATGATATTTCAATGGTGTTAGGATTATTGGATCAAGAGCCTGTTCGTGTCGACGTTTCTGCGGGAACATATCTGCAACAAGGAATTGCGGATACAGTAACAGTATCACTGGAATTTCTTGGCAATGTGCAGGCCCAGATCATGGTGTCATGGCTTCACCCCGTCAAAGATCAACGCCTGATCCTCATCGGGGAAAAAGCGATGGCTGTTTTTGACGATTTGGCGCCTTGGGAAAACAAATTGACGATTTATCCCCATATGATTAACAATTCTGGCCCTGTTCCTCTTGCGGAAAAAGCCGAAGGCCAGGCAGTCATACTTGATCAGGCTGAACCGTTACGTGCTGAATGTGCGCATTTTGTCGATTGTATCGTAACACGTGCCAAGCCGCGTACAGATGGAAGAGAGGGCTTGCGCGTTCTCAAAACATTAGACCGTGCCGAGCGTGCAATTAAAAATCTTTCAAAGTCTAAAGAGGCCTCGATGTTCAAAGATGTTTCCATTCATGAAAGCGCCTATGTCGATCAACCCGCAATAATCGGAAAAGGTACTAAAATTTGGCATTTCAGCCATGTTTTGCCAAATACCGTAATTGGTCAGGATTGCGTAATAGGGCAAAATTGCGTGATCGGTCCTCATGTTCATGTTGGAGATCGTTGTAAAATACAAAACAATGTCAGCTTGTATAAAGGCGTTACACTTGAGGACGGTGTTTTTTGCGGACCATCTTGTGTGTTCACCAACG
>JANODM010000091.1:0-1899 GCA_031412695.1 Alphaproteobacteria bacterium | reverse complement strand
GTTTTCAGGACGCCACATGCCTTGGCCTTGACCCATCGAAAATTCAACAGGCCCATCTAAGACCAAGTTTGACGGTGTAAACCCATTATTCAATGCCGCCAGATAAACAAAAGGCTTGAAGGATGACCCCGGTTGACGCATGGCTTGTGACGCGCGATTGAATTCGCTGAAGCTGTAATCAAAGCCGCCTTGCATCGCTAGAATGCGGCCCGTATGCGGGTCCATGACGATAATGCCGCCCTGCGCTTTTGGAATTTGCTGCAATCTGTATGTCGTGCCTTTTAATTTTTTGACCAGAATAACATCGCCGACTTTTAACGCATCAGCAGGTTTGTTGATTGCAGGTCCGACCGAATTACGCGGCAAGGATTTGCGTGCCCATGTCAATTCGCTCAACGGAATTGTACCTTTTTCACCGCCTTGAAGACCGATTAAGGCCTGTTTAGCTTGGGTTTCCAAAACAATTGCAAGCAGCCAATTTTTTGAACCTTTTGGTTTTTCGATGACGGATAATTTTAGAGGCCATTGCTGAATGCTGTCCAGATGTTGCACCGGCCCGCGATAGCCATGACGGCGGTCGTAACGCATCAAACCTGCCGTCAGGGACGCGGCGGCAACTTCTTGCAAATAAGGGTCCAACGTACTGCGTACCGATAACCCGCCTTCATACAAAGCATCTTCGCCGTAACGATTGATCAAATCGCGGCGAATATCTTCGTCGAAATAACGCGCATCGACATTTTCCAACAGCAATTGCGGCTTGATTGTCAATTCTTCGGCTTGCGCCTTTTTCATTTCGTCTTTGCTGATATACCCGTCTTCATACATACGCGACAGCACCCAGTTACGGCGTGCCATAGCGGCATCAAGATGATTTTCAACTTGATAATTATTCGGAGCCTTCGGCAACACCGCCAAATACGCCATTTCAGCCAAGGTCAAATCGTCTAACGCTTTGTCGAAATAGCCCAAAGCCGCCGCCGCCGCTCCATAGCGGCCCTTACCCAAGTAAATTTCATTTAGGTATAATTCTAAAATTTGATCTTTGGAAAAGGTTTTTTCGATACGAAATGAAATCAATGCTTCGCGGATTTTTCGCTTGTAGCTTTTTTCGTTGCCCAACAAAAAGTTTTTTGCAACTTGTTGCGTGATCGTCGATCCACCTACGGGGCTGCGGCCCGAGCCCATATTTTTCATGTTCGTCACAACGGCACGGGCGATACCGGTAAAATCGACGCCGGGATGATGATAAAAATTGCGGTCTTCCGCGGCTAAAAACGCTTGGATCACGCGTTTCGGAATCACTTCGACGGGGACAAAGACACGCTTTTCAACGGCGAACTCCTCGATCAGGCGGCCATCGGCGGCGTGAATGCGGGTGGAAATCGGCGGCTCATACTTTGCCAGCTTGCTGTAATCAGGCAAATCCTGGGAAAACGTATGAATAACATAAAAAACCACGGCCAACGCCATTAAAGCGCCGATTCCGGCCATAGATAACAGGGCAAGGATGATTCGTTTCATGCCCTGACAACAGCATGAAACCAATCAACGCGAAAGGGGTAAGACAGTTGTAAATACAGGCCAAAGCTGATAATCTGACCGTCACATTAATTAATTCCATAAAATACAAGATCGTTAACCTATGACAATCGTTTCACGTTTTGCTCCTAGCCCGACGGGCAACTTACAGCTGGGCAATATCCGTACCGCCCTGATTGCCTATTTATTTGCCCGTAAAGCGAATGGCAAATTCATTTTGCGCATCGATGATACCGATCTGGAACGGTCCAAGGCTGAATACACGGAAAATATCAAACGTGATCTCAGCTGGTTGAACATGACATGGGATGAATACCATCATCAGGCAGGTCGTGAAGCGCAGTATAACGCCGCCCG
>JANODM010000090.1:0-2600 GCA_031412695.1 Alphaproteobacteria bacterium | reverse complement strand
CGCCAAGGCAACGCGTTTTTGCATACCGCCTGATAATTCGGCAGGGAATTTATTGGCAACGTCACGACCCAAACCGACCATGCGCAGTTTTTCAACGGCGATATCCGGAGCCTGATCGCGTTCGATGCGTTTGCTTTGCAGTAAGCCGAAGCAGATATTTTCCCACACAGGCAACGAGTCAAACAATGCCCCGCCTTGGAACAACATACCGAATTTCTTTTGGATGTTTTGACGGTCCGATTGCGACATTTTTACGATGTCCTGGCCGTCGACAAGGATATGGCCTTTATCGGCATTTAATAATCCCAAAATGCATTTCAGCATGACGGACTTTCCCGTTCCCGAACCGCCAATGATGACGACGGATTCTTGCGCGTTAACGTCCAAGTTTACGCCGCGCAACACATGGTTCCGTCCGAAACTTTTATAGACATCCGTCAGGCGAATTTTAGGGCTAGCTGTCATAATTTACTGTCCAAAAAACGCTTGGGTCAAAACATAGTTGAAAATCAAAATCAAAATGCTGGATGCGACAACGGCATTCGTTGTGGCACGGCCTACGCCTTGTGCGCCGCGGCCCGAATTATAGCCGTGATAGCAACCCATCAACGCGACGATAAAACCGAATACGGCGGCTTTGACCAAGCCTGAAAACACATCATTGAATTCGACGAACTCAGCCGATTGTTTGATATACGTTGCGGCGTTGAAATTCAGTTTATAGACGCCGACCAGATAACCGCCATACACGCCGATAATATCACCGATGAACACCAAAATCGGCAGCATCAATGTGCCTGCCAACAAACGGGGTGCCACCAAATAGCTGAACGGATTAGTCGATAACGTGCGTAATGCATCGATTTGCTCGGTCACTTTCATCGTGCCGATTTCAGCGGCCATCGACGCCCCGATGCGGCCCGCAACCATCAATCCTGCTAAGACAGGTGCCAGTTCGCGCGTAACAGATAAAACGACGACGGTTGCTACGGCACTTTCGGCATTAAAACGCGCGAAGCCTGTATAGCTTTGCAAGGCCAAGACCATGCCCGTAAACAACGCCGTCATGCCGACGACAGGCAATGAGTAATAACCGATATCAATAAATTGACGAATGATTTGTTTCGGATAGTAAGGCGGCGTGAACACCGCTTTGATGCTGTCCCAGATAAAAAGCGACAAATGGCCGACCGCTTCTAAAAAGCCTAACGCAACGCGACCGACCTGTTGCATCAGGTGCAGAATGAATGTTTTGAAGGAGGATAAAGATAGAGTGCTCATGCCCAAAGATTACATACGCACCAGGCTTTTTCAAGCCGATATCTTACGCTTCAGCCTTAATCTTCAAGGGCTTTGTAATCGCCCGAGTAATTGTCGAATTTGGTGAATTCACCGATAAAGGACAAGATCACCGTGCCGATAGGTCCATGACGCTGTTTGCCGATGATGCATTCCGCGACGTTTTTGGCGCGTTCCAACCGTTCCAGTTTTTGCTGGTGGTTCTTGGCTTCGGTGTCGTGCAAATCGCGCGATAAATAATATTCATCACGATATACGAACATGACGACATCCGCGTCTTGTTCGATCGATCCTGATTCACGCAAGTCGGATAGTAACGGACGTTTGTTGTCGCGCGACTCAACGCTGCGTGACAATTGCGACAAGGCCAGGACGGGTACGTCCAATTCTTTGGCCAAGGTTTTCAAACCGCGGCTGATTTCGGACACTTCTTGAACGCGGTTTTCAGCGGAACGTTTCGAACTTCCGCCTAAGAGTTGCAAGTAGTCGATAACGATCAAACCAAGGCCATGCTGGCGTTTCATGCGGCGCGCACGGGCACGGATATGCGCGATGCTGAGTGCCGGCGTATCATCAATGTACAAAGGAATGGACGACAAAAGATTGCTGGCTTCGGCGAATTTGCGGAAATCCGAACTGCTGACTTGGCCTTTGCGAATTTTATCGCCCGAGATTTTGACAATGTCTGCCAATAATCGCGTCGCCAATTGTTCCGCCGACATCTCGAGCGAAAACACAGCCGTGATCGCGCCCTCTTTGCCATTCGATTCATGATATTTATGAGCAGCGTTATACGCAATGTTCATGGCCAAAGCCGATTTACCCATCGACGGACGACCGGCTAGAATGACCAAATCGCTTTTGTGTAAACCGCCCAATTTAGCATCTAGATCCGTCAAACCAGTCGTTACACCGGTGACATTTCCTTCGGTCTCTTTGGCACGTGTTGCCGTTTGAATCGCTGCTTGAATTGACGTTTGCAGTTTAACGAAGCCGCCTTTGAATTCGCCGAATTGCGCCAATTCGTACAGCTTGCTTTCAGCTTCGGCGATTTGTAATTGTGCGGTCGAATCTAAATCATGCGTATACGCTTCAGAGACGACTTTCTCACCCAATTGAATCAACTGACGACGTAGATGATGTTCGAAAATCGTGCGGCCGTAATCTTCGACGTTGATCACCGACACAACATAGGATGCTAACTCGGCCAGATACGCAGGGCCACCAATTGACAATAAATCTTCGTCTTTTTCAAAATAACCTTTGAGTGTAATCGGTGTCGCGTTCAAACCACGCTCGAA
>JANODM010000089.1:0-1534 GCA_031412695.1 Alphaproteobacteria bacterium | reverse complement strand
TAAAAAAATTATTTGCTAAAAATAAAACATCGTTTAAATTGGAAAAATAATTGATATCCGTTTTTTCTATCTTTCTTTCTTCTGGTATTCGCTTCTTTGGGCCGATTAAACCCATTAAGTTTCCATAGGGGTCTTTAATTTGACACATATAACTTCCATCCTCCCGATTTAACGGACCTCGATAGAGTTTTGCGCCCAGTTCAGTTGCTCGGTCTAGCACTGCATCAAAATCATCAACTTGCCAATATGCTACGTGACCTGCTGCTCCTGAAGGTACTTTGCTGTCTGCTTGACTAAACCAGACTTCTTGATCACCAACTTGAATAAAGAAGTAATCTGGGTTTTCCAAAAACGTAATCTCAATACCAAACAAATCTGAGTACCATTTCGTCGCAGCAAGCTGATCGGGAACAAAGTACATGATTTCGGCCACACGCTTAAACATATCCAACCCCTACATATAACTTTTCAAATGTAATCTAGCATGAGAAATGCAACCTCAGGCTTCCGCGTAAGGTGGGACTATAAATCAAAAATTGTGAGCTGATCTTTGGGTTTCTTGGGTTTCTTTTCAGGACGGTCAGAATCGCCAGATTTTCGTAAGCCTGTGGCAATGTGACTGTTGCGGTCAATTTGTTCTAATAGTTCTCTAGCACGAGTAATCACCACTTGAGGTAGTCCGGCTAAGCGACCGACTTCAATACCATAGGAGCGATCAGCACCACCTGGCTGAACTTGATGAAGAAATATAATTTCATCTTCTAATTCTTTCACGGTCACTTGATAGTTCGCTACGTTAGCTAATAAACTCGCTAGTTCATTCAGTTCATGGTAGTGGGTAGCAAAGATACTTCGAGATTTGATTACCGTAGCCAGATATTCGGCCACTGACCAAGCGATCGCCATGCCATCAAAAGTAGAAGTGCCGCGCCCAATCTCATCTAGCAGGACAAGTGATGTATCTTTAGCATGGTTGAGAATGTTAGCGGTTTCGTTCATTTCTACCATAAATGTCGATTGTCCGGTTGCGAGGTCATCGACGGCGCCAACGCGAGTGAAAATGCGATCGCATAATCCCAATACGGCAGACTCTGCTGGAACAAAGCTCCCAATCTGTGCCATCAGTTGAATTAAACCGATTTGCCGTAGAAAAATACTCTTGCCGCTCATATTTGGCCCAGTGAGAATAATCAAGTCAGGAATAGAAACCGCATGATCTTGATTGCCCAAATTAGTAGAGTTAGGAACAAAAAAGCCTGAGGGTAAAGATTGCTCTACAACAGGATGACGACCATTTTTAATTGCAATGGTGCGATCGCTAGTGATCACTGGACGGCAGTAATTATGCGTAACTGCAACTTCAGCTAAGCTAGCTAAGACATCGGCAGCAGCTAAGGCTTGAGCAATGCTTCGCATGGTGGTGATATGGGCAGCGACATCTTCCCGTAGCTTGGCGAAAACTTCATACTCTAATTTATGCAGTTCATCCTTGGCATTGAGAATACGGCTTTCACGTTCTTTCAATTCTGGTGTA
>JANODM010000088.1:0-2597 GCA_031412695.1 Alphaproteobacteria bacterium | reverse complement strand
ATTTTTTTCATTATTTATTCTCTGTCGTGATGGTTTCGGGTTTTAACACCGCAATCAAAGGCTTTTGCGTATCGAATAATCGGTTCGCTGCATCCTGTACCGCTGCCGCATTGACTGCGCGAATGCGTATCGGCCACGACTCGATCGTTTCTAAATCAAGACCCGACGTTAAGGCTTCGCCGACGATCATCGCAGGGCCCATCACGCTGTCACGGGCATAAACGGTTTCGATATCCATTGCTTGGACGGCGTTTTTGATATCGGAATCCGGTAAAGGCTTCGCGGTTATTTTCGCGATTTCTTCGCGCACGATGGCTTCGATTTTTGCCAAATCGGCCGTTGGGCTTGGGGTAACCACAATCGAAAAACGTGTCCAACCGCGCGAGACCGGATCAAATGAAATACTGGCATTCGTTGCCAATTTTTCTTGACGCACTAAGCGGCGATAGAGATGACCGATACGGCTGTCACCCATGATTTTTGCCAACACCGATAACGCGTCGCTTTGAGCAATGGTTTCGGAACGTGCGGGTAAGGTCAAAAAATGCATCGACCATACCGTTTCTTTTACTTGCGGCGATGTGCGCTCCAAACGACGTTCGATTTCGACTTTTTCCAATTCTCCCATCATCGGATCGACGGACGGAAAAGGTTTCAACGACGCGTAATATTTTTCCGCCAACGGCTTGATCTCTGCAGCTGTTACGTCACCGCTGATAACGGCGATAATATTATTCGGCGCGTAATATTTCTCATGAAAATGTTCGATATCGGCTTTGCTTAAATTTTCAATTTCATTTTTCCAACCGATGACAGGACGCGCATAGGCATGCCCTCTGAATAATTCTGCATTCATTTCTTCCCAGAAACGCGGGCTCGGTTCGTTATCGACGTTTTGTTGACGCTCCTTGAGAATAACTAATTTTTCGGAATCGACTTGCTTTTGCGAAATCCGCCAATTACCTAGACGATCCGCTTCAAGAGCCATAACCTGTTCCAGGTTTTCTTTGCCGAATGTCGCGTAATACGCCGTGAAATCATATGATGTAAACGCGTTTTCTTCGCCGCCCATGCGGCTGATGATTTTCGAATACTCACCGTCTTTGCGCGTTTTAGTTCCTTTGAACATTAAATGTTCTTGGAAATGCGCAATACCCGATTTACCCTTAGGGTCCTCGACAGATCCTGTCTTTAACCACAGCATATGCGTGATAACGGGTGCGCGATGATTTGGCAACACCACGACCTGCATGCCATTTTTTAAAGTGAATGATTCCGGATTGAATACTTGCGCCGATGCAGGCCACGAAAAAAACAATACGGCGACACAACACGCCGCGCGCATCATATTATTTCGCATCGCCTGGTTTCTTGGCTTCAGTGACGGGGACAGTTTTGACGTTTTGCGATTTCAGTTTTTTCGCCTCTTCAACAGGGTCCAACATCTTGTCTGAACGATTACCGTTTGAAAGACCGAAACGTTGGGCTGCCGTCTTTTTGTCTTCAGCATCAGGGGTGTTCAATTCGGTACGAATATTCGGATTATTTTGCGACACTCCGGCTTTTTGCAGCAAACTTTGTTCAGCGACACTGCCTGTTACCGGTTTCGGTGCCGAAGACTGGGATCCTAACATCAAATCTTTGGCAGCAGCCGTAGTCGTGGTTTCTTGCGGACGCAACGCCCCCGGAGTAGGTGGCATCAAGTCGAAATTCGGAGGCACGACAAGTGGCGCACGTTCGATGACAGCGAATTCATCTGGCGCTGAGCGTTCCAAGCCTAAGGTTTTTTTGACATCCGTGCCGCAAGCCGTCATCAGCAAAGCGGGTGCGATCAACAGAAAACTAAACCGTTTCATTTAAAACGTCTCCACGCGTGTGTTTGGAAGAAGGGGAAGAGAAAAAGAACATATCGACGATTAATAGCACGACTCCGAGCGAAATTGAAGCATCCGCCACATTAAAAGCAGGCCAATGATAGGTGCCGACGTAAAAATCCAAGAAATCAATGACGGCTCCGAAACGCAAGCGATCCCAGACATTCGCTAAAGCACCGCCTGTGATCAATCCGATGCAGATGGCCATCAATGGGCGAGGCTCGCGCCACAACCATACCATGAAACCGAATGATACGACGACAGCCAAAGCCGATAGCGCGTACATTACCGTCGTCGAGCCCGTGCTGAACATGCCGAAACTGACACCGGGATTCCATACCAAAACGATGTTGAAAAAATCCGTTACAGCATAAGGCTCATGTGTGACGCGTGGCCCAGAGGTCATTAACCACGTGACGAAACGGGGTGGTATGCGCCCCGTCCACAGATCGGCAAAAAAATCTGTCATCAGCCACCACTTGCTGAGTTGGTCTTTAATAATCACCACAGCCGCAATCAGCATGCCCGTTAAACGCCACAGGTTTTGTTTATTCAACGTCATGGTCACGCCGCTTTTCCGATCGTTCTATAGTATCTTACGGCATCTGCATCGCGCTTACACAAGGTCGGATAATCAGGATCCGATCCGACTTCAGGCAAAATCTTCCAACTGCGTTGACATTTTTCACCTGATGCTTTGGCGACTGTCACGGATACATCTGC
>JANODM010000087.1:0-3979 GCA_031412695.1 Alphaproteobacteria bacterium | reverse complement strand
CAGCCAAGGCACTGGGATCGGTGTAAATGGCACTTGCTCCAGAGTAGTCGGGCTTGCCGTTAGAGACCTGAAAGACCTTTTGACCGTTATCGACAAATTGATCGGCAATGGATCTGTCAGTCCCGTTCAGTCCTAGGGAGTCGCAGAAAAAAGACATTTTGGTTTTAGGACCGATGGGCAGAATTCCTAATTTAGTGAAATGCTCTAGGCCTTCTTTTTTACCCACACGCGGGCGGACTTCGATTGAGCCATGTTCGTCAGCGACGATCAAGTCTTCGTCTTCGGCAGTTAGGAAAACAAAATCCTCTTTAGCATGCGCTAGAATTTCTTGTTGACGCGTTTTCAATGGTACGGAATTGACGTTAATCGTAACGCCGGTCATTTTTCGTTCGACGACAACGCCGGGGTCTAGTTGAGTGAAAAACAAGGCATGCGCGTGCAGACCAGGCAAATCCGCTTGGAGTTTTTCCAATACAGGATGTAAAAATGTTTCCCCGTCCGCCGTGTGACAAGCCAAACCATGCGCCGAAATCACCGTCAGCGCGACCTGATCCAAAACGGGTTTTAAAATACGGTCCGCCGTGAGCGTTTTTGTATGTGGATTAACGCGGCTATCTTCCCTGCCCGTTAGGATAATATGTGTGCCGGGGTGTTTTCTTTCGGCTTCGACGACGTAATCGACAAAGTCAGGTTGAACCGTCGCGTCTTTGGGATCAGCCGTGAAAGCGGAAATCGTTCCGTCGATGTCGAAGATGTTTATTGTGTATCGCATAATCTAATTTAATTTAAAAGGGTCAAGCATATATTTCATCCAGTTTGAGCCCGGATAAAGTTGCGTCATATTATAAAGTGCGGCTTTGCTTTTTTCTACGTTTAATTGCATGTCAGTGGCATTGAGCAACATAAGCCGGCTAGCCATTTCCATGACAGCTGCAGGTTCGGGTTCGTTGTTATTGTATAAAACAACACCTAAGTTCGCTTCACCAATGACATCAACACATCCGGAGCCAACAGATGAAACAACAATGTTGTAAGGGCTAGCAGCAATCGCTTCGTGTACACACAAATTCTGGCCGTCCATAATCGACGGAAACATGGCGACCTGTCTACCGCCCGCCTTGGTAATTTCCTCAGCAGCGCCCATCATTCCTGCTAGGGCATCACGAGGAATATTTTTTGTTTGAGTGATTGCTGGCTCATCAGGAGTAGTAAAACCAGCTTGTTGGAATGCAAAATTTACCGATGCGATTTTGGCCTGAAGATAACTATTATACTCAGCATATTCCGGAATGTCCCCGCGTGTCGGACCGCCGATAAAAACTGTGCGAATCTTACGTGCTTCTTCCGGGGCCATATGCAGTAGTGCTTCTAACCCGTTTAGATAATTGATGTGTCCTTTGGAATAATCATAACGCCCTGCAAAAATAACCGTCGTCTGGTCTGGCTTTGCACTTTGAGCTACGTGGCGGCGTACCAATTCATGGTCCTTGTTAACAATCGCCATTTCTTGGAAACGCTCGACGTTTATGCCCACCGGATTAAAAGAGATATTGTGGCCTTCAACATTGTGTATTTGATAGGGTTGAAAAAAATTCTTATCGAGAGGACGATCCAAATGAGATGTAAATTTGGCGGCATCACGTGGCCGCTGAAAGCCAATATAGTCATAGGCAGACATATTTTTTACGACGGTTTTTTGAAAATCGTCATTGGTATTCAAGCCTCTTGCTTCAGCCCTTACGATAGTGCGTTTTGATGGCATCGGCGTGTGCAGATAAAAGGCTTTCTTATTGTCAAAACCTTTATCTTCAAGAATTTTACCAAGCGGATAAAGCTGATAATCCTGAACCAAAATAATGTCGTCTTGATTCAGTTCGCCTTGCTTGATGGCTAAATCGGCATAAACGCCGTTAATTTTTTCGTTTGCTTCAATACCACCCTCTACATAAGCGGCATTGCCGATCATCTTATGCGATACAGGCCACAAATAACGGTTTTGGAAACCGCAATAGGCTTTGTCGTACTCGTCTTCGGTCATATCGACTGTCAGATACGTAATACCGTCTTTTTTTAAACGACCTGTTGTACGTTCTTCTTCGGTTTGAACGCGTTTGCCGCTCCACCCGACCAGAATGACTTCTTGATCAGGTTCGGTTTTGCCGTCGTTTTTGAAATGATCGTTGATAAGGCTGGTGAGGCCACCCACGGAATCAGGATCCGTGCGGTTCGCAAATATAAAAATGCGTCTTTTATCTTGTTTCACACAGCCACCGTAAGATTTTGAAGATCACCGGATGTAATATTTTGAAATAGTATAATATATTATGTTTTTCATACCTATTAAAATAGATGTGCGGACGCGAAACATTGCTTAAAATGCTGTTGCAAAGCAATAAAACCCCGATATGGTTGAACAAACAAGGGAGATAAAAATGGCCGAATGGTGGCGTAAGGGTGTTATTTATCAAGTCTATCCAAGAAGTTATTTGGATAATAATGCCGATGGCATCGGCGACTTGGCGGGTATCGTTCAAAAATTAGACTATATTGCATCCCTTGGCGTCGACGGAATTTGGCTGTCTCCCTTCTTTAAATCGCCGATGAAAGATTTCGGCTATGACATCAGCGATTATTTATCCGTCGATCCGATGTTCGGCACGCTGGACGATTTCAAACGGTTATTGGACGAAGCGCATCGCCGCAATTTAAAAATCATCATCGATCAAGTCTGGGCGCATACAGCCGATCAGCATAGCTGGTTCCAAGAAAGCCGCAGCGCAAAAGAAAGCCCCAAAGCCGATTGGTATATTTGGAAAGATGCCAAACCGGATGGTACGCCGCCTAATAACTGGCTTGCTGTCTTTGGTGGACCGGCATGGGCATGGGATTCCCGTCGTCAGCAATATTACCTGCACCACTATTTGCCATCGCAGCCTGCGTTGAACTTACACAACCCCGAGGTGCGCGAGGCGATCTTTGCGATTGCCAAATTCTGGCTGGATATGGGTGTGGACGGATTCCGTCTTGATACGTTGCATCATTATTTGTGCGATCCGGAATTCAAGGACAATCCGCCTCGCCGCCCCGATCAGCCGATGCCGAACGATATTCCTGCGGCCAATCCGAAATCACGTCAATATCGCGCCTATTGTTGCGCCGATCCGGGCACGTTGGATTTGATCAACGATATTCGTGCATTGGTCGATCAATATCCTGATCGCATGTTGTTGGCCGAAGTCGGCGGCGAAGATAACGAAGCCTTGGCATGCAATTACGTTCAAACCGACAAACGCATGCATTTGGCGTATACGTTCGGTTTAATGCAGCAGAAATTCGATAAGCAACTGGTTGTCGATACCGTCAGCCATGTTGAATCGATGATCAAAGACGGTTGGTTATGCTGGGCCACCGGAAACCATGACAATCAACGCGTCGTGTCGCGTTGGCCACATAAAAATGTCGCCCCTGCTGATTTCGCGCGTTTTGCGATGGCTTTGGGCGTGTCGTTGCGCGGCACATTTTGTATGTATCAAGGCGAAGAATTAGGCTTGCCCGAGGCTGAAGTTCCGTTCGAGATGATGCAAGATCCGTATGGTATCGCTTTTTATCCGGAGTATCGCGGACGTGACGGATGCCGCACCCCGATGCCATGGATCAAAAATTTGAAACATGCAGGATTTAGCGAAGCTGATAAAACATGGCTGCCCGTAACCCAGCCTTACCATACGCTGGCGGCCGATACGCAAGAAACCAAAGCTGAATCGATGTTGAATTTCACGCGTCGATTATTGGCGTGGCGAAAGGAAAATCCATCCATTCATCTGGGGTCGATTGCATTTCTCGACACACCCGACCATGTCATCGGTTATGTACGTGAATTAGATAATCGTCGTATAGCGTGTTATTTTAATGCTCATGAAGAAGACGCTATTTTAACTGTTGCGGGTTTACTTGACCCGATCAGTAATCTTGCTCATTT
>JANODM010000086.1:0-7266 GCA_031412695.1 Alphaproteobacteria bacterium | reverse complement strand
GCCGGGCGCGGTGTTTGGTCTTGCGTTTCATCCATGGCTTGGTTATGGTGTGCCCGACTTGCAAAGTCAACGTTTCCGTTGGCCCTCGCTGTTGTAGCTCAGTGGTAGAGCACTCCCTTGGTAAGGGAGAGGTCGGCAGTTCAATCCTGCTCAACAGCACCATTATTTTACCTCTTTATCATTGACATATTTGAAAACTTTTGTTTATGTAATGGCGCGATTCAAAGTTTAATAGTAAAGGATAAAACCAAATGGAATTATGGCAAATAAATAAAGATAAGTATGGGATGGCTGGTGTTGGAATATACGCAGCTACTACTGTAGTTGCTCCTATTATATTAGCATCAAAATTTATGGGCGAGCTGCCCGCCTTTAATCACAAACAAAAAGTAACATCTGTACAAAATGATTTGAATTTTGCCGCTGCTTCCCAACAAGCAGGAAATGCATTCTTGATTAGACAAACAACTGCTTCCTCTAAGCAGCTTAATCAAAGCACAGGGGCAACAAAATATGAAGCAGTTCCTATTGCACAATTTAAAGCCGAGCAAACCCAAGCATTAGCTGCATTAGAAACAAAAAAAATTGAATATAGTTATTTAGGTGCAGCTTGCGGAGGATTATTGGCAGCAACTCTTGGCGTTGTAGTATTTACAAAAACGATAACTCCATTAATGCACAAAGTAGTGGATCCAGTTTCGGATTTTCTAGCTAACACTGAATTGACTGTAAGAAACGCTTTTGAACGATTACAGCCAAAATCAGAAGGCCCGAAACTCGACTAAACTCTTGCCGATTTCTTCGCTTTTTTCTCATCATACAGACGGTGATCCGCGGCTTCCATCGCCTGGGCGACCGTATCGTTATGTTTGAACTGCGCAATGCCTAAAGATCCTTCAACGTTCACGTCTTTGAACGCGCGGCGGATGTTATCGGCGATTTTTGCGGCACGGATATCGTCGCAATCCACCAACAGGATATTATATTCGTCACCACCTGTGCGGGATGCAATATCGCTTTCAGTGATGCAGTTTTTAATCGCTTTGCCGGCGTTGGTGATATATTCACTGCCTTTGGCATGACCATACGTGTCATTCAATTTTTTCAGATTATCCAAGTCGATTGAAATCACGCAAAGATGATGACCGTATTCTTTGGCGCGTTTTTCTTCAGCATGCGTCAACAAATCCCATCCGCGACGATTATATAATGGTGTGATCGTATCCATCATCGCTTCGGCTTCGGCTCGTTCGGCGCGACGGGATTCAGCGGTGGCTTTTAATTCGCCATCAACCATGTTGCCAAGCAATGTGGCGAATGTTTCCACCATCGGTAAAAACTGTCTCAGGCCCGGATCTTTGGGGTCGGGATCAACGGCGCACAAGGTACCGAAAACTTCACCGTCTGCGGTGCGGATCGGTACACCCATATACGAGCCGACTTTGGCTATGCTGGCAAACGGCGTTTCGACATAGGATGTAAAATCGGCAAGATTAGGCGCGAAATTCGGGCCTTCACCTTTGACCATGCGCGAGCAAAATGTATCGCACCATTTAAACGTATCGCCCGGATGCAAATTATACCCGTGATCCTTTGATTTCAGAACAATGTAATCGCCATCATTGTGACGTGTGACGACCCACAAATCGAAATTAATCGTTTGATATAAAAAATTTAACACTTCCATCGCGGATTGTGAAAAGCTTTTCGACAGATTGGGTTGGTCAGCAAGTACAGGCATTCTTAAAAAGTATCATGACAATATTAAATAAGATATTATTTTTACGGTCTTTTTACTTTTCTGGCTTGGGTTTTAATGCGTTTGCAATATAAACTCTTGTCTGGCATATGTTAATTGTAAAGCGGTCGGATTTCCGCTATGACTGGGGATATTCACTTTACCGTGTAGAAGAAATGCTCCCTGAAATCCTGATTATCTTTTTTCTGTTATTATTGAATGGCTTCTTTTCACTGTCCGAAATGGCTCTTGTTTCGTCCAGCAAGCCATTGTTGAAACAGATGGAGCGTGAGGGCAATCGCGGCGCGGCATTAGCCGTGGCATTATCCGAGGATTCAGGCAAATTTCTGTCAACCGTCCAAGTCGGCATTACGTTGGTCGGTACATTGGCAGGTGCCTATGGCGGCGCGAATATTGCTGAAAAATTGCGTGACTCGTTCAACACTGTACCGGTTATCGATCCGCATGGTGAAACTGTCGCGATGGTAATAGTCGTTGCGATCATCACGTATTTATCCGTTGTGATCGGCGAATTATTGCCGAAACAATTGGCTCTCAGTAATCCGGAACGTCTGGCGGTCTTTGTCGCGCGGCCCATGACGTTTTTGTCCCGTGTGTGTACGCCTGTAGTCGTCATATTGGAACGCTCGGCAGATATGCTGATGTTCATTTTGCGGGTCAAAAAGAAGAGCGACGATTCCGTTACCGAAGCCGAAGTCAAAGCGGTCTTATCGGGCGGTGCCGAAAGTGGCGTTATCGACAAATCCGAACATGATATGTTGCAAAGGATCATTCGTTTAGGTGATCGTGATATCAATTCCGTCATGACGCATCGAATGGAAATCGCTTCGTTGGATATCAATGACGGGCTTGATGATATTCGCGAGAAAATCAACAATGTGCGCCATACGCGTTATTTAGTGACCAACGGCAATATCGATACCATCGTCGGCGTCGTTGAAGTCAAAGAAATTCTCGAAGCGTTATTGCACAATAAAGATTTCAATCTGCGTAATCATCTTAAAAAAGTAACGCTGTTCCCCGAGACCAGTCATTGCCTGGAAGTCATTGATGTTTTCAAAAAGTCAAAGATTCACATTGCTGTCGTCGTCGATGAATACGGATCGACGCAAGGGATTGTGACGGCTTCCGATTTGCTAGAGGCGATTGTCGGTGCGTTGCCGTCGAATTACGACGAGAAAGAACATGCGCTGATCGTGCGCCGTGATGACGATTCATGGTTGGTAGACGGTATTACGCCGCTTGCGGAAATTCATCTTCAAATCGGTTTGGACGATATCAAGGATACAGGCGAATACGACACGATTGCGGGCTTTATCTTGCATGATTTCGGCAAGGTCCCCGCTGAGGGCGACATGTTTGAAAAATATGATTTCTCATTTGAAATCGTCGACATGGACAGTCATCGCATCGACAAAATTCTTATTCGTAAAAAGACGATTGAGACACCATGACCGCGTGGAAACGCTCAAGTGGTAACTTGTCTTTGGCTGAAGTAAACGGATCAATCAAAGTTCCCTCCAATGCGTCCTTTATGAAAAAAATGGCTGCGTTTTCAGGCCCCGGATTTCTGGTGGCGGTCGGGTATATGGACCCTGGCAATTGGGCGACGGATTTAGCAGGCGGCGCAAAATTCGGTTACACGTTGTTATGCGTCATATTGATTTCAAATTTTATGGCGATTTTGCTGCAACATCTATGCATCAAGCTTGGTGTTGTTACAGGCCGCGATCTGGCCCAAGCCTGCCGTGACCATTATCCGAAACCTGTCGTGTGGTTTTTATGGATTTTATGCGAATTGGCGATTGCGGCATGCGACCTGGCTGAAGTCATCGGGTCCGCTATCGGTTTGCAGTTGCTGTTTGGCATTCCGCTGATGTGGGGGTGTATCATTACCTGCCTGGATGTGTTGGCGGTATTATATTTGCAAAGTAAAGGCTTTCGTTACATCGAAGCGATCGTCATTACCTTGATCATCATTGTCGGCGGGTGTTTCGCAGCAGAATTGTTTTTCGCCAAGCCCAGCATCACAGGCGTAATGTTAGGATTTGTCCCCAGTTCGGAAATTTTTAAAAATAAAGAAATGCTGTATATCAGCATCGGCATTTTGGGCGCGACGGTGATGCCGCATAATTTATATTTGCATTCATCCATCGTTCAAACCCGCAACTATGATAAAAACGACGCGGGCAGGCGAGAAGCGATCAAGTTCGCAACGATCGACTCCACTTTTGCTTTGATGTTTGCGTTATTGATCAATGCCGCGATTTTGATTCTAGCGGCAACTACGTTTCATACATCAGGGCACAGTGAAATCGTCGATATCAAAGAAGCCTATAAGCTTTTGTCGCCGCTATTGGGTGTCGGTATCGCCAGTACCTTATTTGCTGTCGCGTTATTGGCTTCAGGCCAAAGTTCAACGTTGACGGGAACATTGGCCGGACAAATCGTCATGGAAGGCTTTTTGAATATTCGCCTGCCGGCTTGGCTGCGTCGTTTGGTAACGCGGTGCATCGCGATTGTGCCTGCCGTTGCCATTATCGGTTATTACGGGGAAAACAAAGCCACTGATTTATTGCTGGCCAGTCAAGTCGTTCTCAGTATGCAATTGGGTTTTGCGATTTGGCCGTTGTTACGTTTCACCAGTGAAAAGGCCAAGATGGGACAATTCGTCAATCCGCTATGGATCAAAGTTCTAGGGTTCGTGATAGCGGTGGTTGTGATTACACTGAATATGAAGTTGTTATTTGATCTGTTCGCACCCGAAACGATCCGTCAAAGTTTGTACGCATTGATCGGCTTGCCGCAGTTATAGCGTCAGAAAATTTAGTTACCGACGCCATCCATGCTGTGTGCTTTGTTATAAGCACGATGCGTTGCAGCCTTTTCTTCAGCAGTCGGAGCAATGGCTGATTTGGGTTTCCAAAAGTCCTGGCTGTCAAATTTTTCTTTTAAGGTCATTTCTAGCGCCGCTGCTGCTAGAATTCCGGCACCTATGGCGATTTTAACGGCATTATCTTTAAACGTTGTCATGGTCATGACGGTCTCCTCGACAAAATTAATTCATACCGTCAGGCTGCGCTTTGTGCGTGTATATGTCAAGACAAGAATACGTCTGGTCGGACGACATGGAATTCCCTAAGTTAAGGCCATTATGAACATGACACCCATTCTTCGCATCGCCGTTAATTCCCGCGCTTCCCAGCGTATCCGCAAAGGTTATCCTTGGGTGTTCCGCTCGGACGCGATGGTCAATCCTGATTTTACCACCCCAGGTGCAACACAGTTTACCGACAGCGCAGGCCGAGTGATTGCAACAGGGTACGCTCATCCTAAGAACCAGTTGATGGGTCGCATTCTTGCGCTTGGCGAACGCGAATTGGATCATGCGTTCTTCGCCGAGAAATTTAAAACCGCTTTGGCTTGGCGCGATTTGTGTTTTGATAAACCTTATTACCGTTTGGTGCACGCCGAAAGCGACGGCTTGCCGGGTCTTGTCATTGATCGCTTC
The DNA here is from genome assembly GCA_031412695.1 of Alphaproteobacteria bacterium. Lineage (GTDB taxonomy): Bacteria > Pseudomonadota > Alphaproteobacteria > Micavibrionales > SZUA-601 > JAQGJA01. The sequence continues at coordinate 1,996 of JANODM010000086.1, read as the reverse complement.
GGTGATTCATTGGTGGTGCAAGTCAACAGTGCGGGCATGGATGCATTAAAAGATATATGGCTGCCGGCATTGCACGACGTTACGGCGGCGCATGATATTATTTTGAAAAATGACGGCAATACGCGTACGTTGGAAGGCCTTAAAGAAGAGATCGAAATATACAAAGGCGGGATTCCCGGCGATGGCCGTGTCGAATTGATCGAAAACGATACCAAGTTTTATGCCGATGTGTTGGAAGGTCAAAAAACAGGATGGTTTTTCGATCAACGTCCGCACCGTGCGTGGGTAGCGAATATCGCCAAGAATAAAACGCTGATTGATGTGTTTTGTCATACGGGCGGTTTCGGCATTACTGCTTTGGCCAAAGGTGCGAAACAGGCGACCTTTGTTGATGCATCGGGTCCTGCCATCGAATTAACCAAAGCGAATGCGGCGTTGAACGATGTGGCTAGTAAATCCGAATTTATCGAAGGCAAAGCCTTTGACGTCTTAGAATCTATGCGCGGTAAACAATTCGATATCGTCTGTGTTGATCCGCCTGCTTTTATCAAAACGAAAAAAGACATGGTGACAGGCCTTAAAGGCTATGAAAAATTGGCACGTTTAGCTGCACCGCTTGTCAAAGACGGCGGCGTATTGTTTTACGCATCATGTTCTTCTCATCCGTCCGAACAAGATATTCTCAAAGCGGTAATGGACGGCGCATCAAAAGCCAGCTGCAACACTTATTTGGTTTATCAAGGTGCGGCAGGCCCAGATCATCCGATGCATCCGCAACTGCCTGAAACGCGCTATCTAAAAGCTTTTGCCTTCCGGGTGACACGATGACGATTATTCCGCCAAAATTAAAAGGATTGACGCGTATTTTGCGTGCTGCCGAGTTTTCCTGGGACGGTCTCAAAGCGGCGTATAAAAGCGAAGAAGCGTTTCGTCACGATGTCTTTATCGCATGCGTGTTGTTACCGGCATCTTTTTTCGTCGAAGCCACTAGAGCCGAACATTTATTACTGATCGGATCAGTGATCTTTTTATTGGTGTGTGAATTGATGAATACGGCTATCGAAGTCGTTGTCGAACGTATTTCACCCGATTGGCACAGCATGTCGAAAAAAGCGAAAGACATCGGCAGCGCGATCGTGTTCATGTCACTGGTACAGCTTGTCATCTTTTGGACGTGGATTTTATTCTTTTAAAATTATTCGGGAACAAGCCAGGTCGTTGTTGATGAAACGCCGATATGTCCGGCCAACCATTGCATTAATTCGCCGATGGTTTCATCTGCTTTCCAAGCTGGATTGATAATCAAAACGCCTGAACCCAACAGGCCTTTGTCATTCATATCTTGTGTGTACATGATTTCGTTACACAGGATTTTGCGAATACCGGATTCAACTAAATCCTCTTTCATGTAAGCATGAAGTCCGCGCGCCAAGATCGGATACCAAATAACAAAGATTCCATTGCGCCAATATTTCAACGCGTTTTGCAGACGAGGGGTCATGACCTCGTAATCGTCTTTTAATTCATAGCTGGGGTCGATAAACACAATTCCGCGCTTTTCCTTAGGCGGCAGGTATTTCCCCAATACTGACCATCCGTCATCTTGAATAATCTCTACGTTGCTTAATCCGCCCATCGTGTCATTCAACGCTTTGAATTCTTGGGGGTGCAGTTCAAATAATTCCAAACGATCGATGGGTCGCATCAATGCATGCGCTACCCAAGGTGAACCGGGATAAAATTGCAGAACATTATCTTTGTTCAATGACACAATCAATTTTTTGTAATCATAGGCGGCATTCGGCCACGGATCGGTACCCCATATTTTATCAATGCCTGTTTTATGTTCGCTGATTTTTTGTGCTTCGGGTGAGGATAGGTCATACAAACCCCGTCCGCTGTGGGTGTCGATATAATAAAATGGCGTTTCTTTTTCTTTTAATTGGTTCAATAAAACACTTAAAATAAGGTGCTTTTGGCAATCGACATGATTGCC
>JANODM010000085.1:0-4223 GCA_031412695.1 Alphaproteobacteria bacterium | reverse complement strand
GGCAAGGCCGATTTTTTTAATCGGGTAAACAGGCGAATCTTTGGCGACGTCCAGCATCAATGACAAGCTTTGTTGCCATCGTGATAATAGGGCACCCCAAAGTTGCGGTTGCTTTGCCGTTTCGCGTAACCAACGAACGACGGCAATACGATGTTCTTGCAACGCATCCATGCGAGCCATCATCATATCAAAATAAAGCTCACGTTTATTCGCTGCGGATTTCGGATTGACTGCCGATAACATCGATTGATCGACATGATTTAAAAACGCGTGAATGACGGCATCAACCGATGGATAATGTGCGTGGAATTCAGCGAGCGGTACGTTGAAATGTTCAGCAAGATCGCTGATGCGTGTTTTGCCGTATCCTTTTTGCGCAATTACATCAAATGCGGCTTGGCGCACCTGTTCGGATGATGGAAAGGGTTTTGCTTTTGTCGCTGCAGTTGTCGAACGGCGTGTCATGTCTCGAGCCTCTTGCGCTTTCGGATAGAGGTTTTATTGTGGTGTCTATCCTTCAAAAGTCAAGTTTAAGAGGCAATTGTGATAAGTGAATCCCATTATGACGTTACGGCAGTCGGCAATGCGATCGTCGATGTTCTTTCCCAGACAGACGAAAGTTTTTTGCGTACTCATGGTTTGGATAAAGGGATCATGACCTTGGTCGATAAAGATCGGTCGGCTCAATTATTCAATTTTATGGGGCCCACCAAGCAACAATCGGGGGGATCAGCCGCCAATACATTGGCCGGCATCGCCTCATTCGGCGGCCGTTGCGCGTATATCGGTAAGGTCAGCGATGACGAGTTGGGACGCGTATTTCGTCACGACATGCAAGCCCAAGGCATCGATTTCAAAACGCCGAATTTCGTTGGCGATATTCCGACTGCGAAATGCTTGATCTTTATTACGCCTGACGCAGACCGCACGATGATGACGTATCTTGGTGCTTGCACGGAACTGGCACCGGATGATTTGGATGTGATTAAAATTCGAAATTCCAAAGTCACCTATCTTGAAGGTTATTTGTTCGACAAGGATATGGCGAAAGAAGCCTTTAATGCCGCCGCCATCATGGCGCACACAGCAGGTAAAATGGTTTCACTGACTTTATCGGATCCGTTTTGCGTCAATCGTCACCGCATCGATTTTCAACATTTAGTCAACGGCCATGTCGATTTGCTGTTCTGCAACGAACAGGAATTATTGACGCTGTATGACACGACGGATTTGACGGCAGCACTTAATCGTATCGCCGATAACACGTCGATCTGCGCCGTAACGCAAGGTGAAAAGGGTGCTACGATTATCTTTAACGGCGTAAAATTCGATATCCCCGCGACACTAGTCCCCCGTGTTGTTGATACGACAGGCGCTGGCGATCTTTTCGCTGCGGGATTTTTGTATGGCTTCACCCAAGACATGGATCCGTATCAATGCGGTTTGTTGGGATCAAAGGCTGCTGCCGAAATCATTTCGCATGTCGGAGCACGCCCTGAATCACATCTGAAAGATCTTTAGGCCGAATGAAACTAATCGCTGCCATTCTGTGCGCTTGTCTAACATGTTTTTCAGCATTAGCAGCACCGCAAGCAACACATGCGTTGGCGATGCACGGCGAACCGCGCTATGCGGCGGATTTTCATCATTTGGACTATGCTAATCCTAAGGCCCCGAAAGGTGGTACGTTGCGCCGCGCTGAAATCGGAACTTTTGATAATTTGATTCCGTTTTTACTGACCGGGCGTATCACAACAGGTTTGCAGGAAGCTTTATTGCTGACCTATGACAGCTTGATGGCACGCGCCTGGAACGAACCATTCACGATGTATGGCATGATAGCCCAATCCGTGACAGTACCGGATGAGCGTAATTGGATCGAGTTTCACTTAGATCCCAAAGCACGCTTCAATGACGGTAAGCCTGTAACTTCTGCAGATATCGCTTTTTCACACGGTATTCTGATGAAGCATGGACGCCCTAACCAGCGCCGTATTTACAAACTGGTCGAAAAGGTCACGATAAAAAATCCGCGTACTATTCGCTTTGATCTTGGTCCAGGCTATGACCGCGAAACGGTGATGATCCTGGCGGGTATGCCCGTCTTGCCGAAGCATTATTGGGCGAAACGTGATTTCAGCAAAACGACACTGACACCACCAATCGGCAGCGGACCTTACCAAATCAAATCGATTGAAGCAGGCCGCAAAGCGGAATTCGTGCGCGTCAAAAATTATTGGGCGAAAGATAAGCCTTTTAATCGCGGCTTGTATAATTTCGATGTCTTGCGTTACGATTTTTACCGCGACGATAACGCAGCCTTATTGGCATTCGGATCAGGGCAATTTGATTTGCGACGCGAATGGTCACCCGTGGTTTGGAAACGTGATTACACGTTCGATGCGATCAAGCAGGGCGATATCATTCTTGAAACATTCGATAACGGCCGTCCTGCGCGGGCGCGATTCTTGGTCTATAACATGCGCCGCAAGCCATTCGGCGATATCAACATCCGCAAAGGCCTGGCCTATGCGTTTGATTTCGAGTGGATCAATAAAAATCTTTTCCTGGATACGCAAACGCGTCTCAATAGTATTTTTATGAATTCAGAATTGGCCTATCAAGGCACGGATAAATTCCAAGCTCCGAAAACGAATGGGACTGGGCTTGCCGGGTTACGTCCTAACTTACGCTTAGCATTAAGGGCTTTTAACAAAGCAGGCTTTGTTTTCAAAAACAATGTGATGATCGATGGCAAAACCGGCAAGCCGTTTGCTTTTGAAATTTTGCTGAACGACGCCAATGACGAAAAATTGGCCCTTGAACTCAGCCGCAGTTTGGCGCGCATCGGGATCAACGTCACACTTCGCACCGTCGACACGGCACAATACACAGGCCGCCTTAGTACGTTTGATTTCGATATGACCATGAACTTTTGGCGGAACTCGTTATCTCCGGGCACCGAACAAGCCGCTTATTGGGGATCAACAGCCGCCGATATGGAAGGCAGTTTCAATTACAGCGGTTTGAAATCCGAAGCCGTCGACACCCAAATCGGGTTGCTAACCACGGCCACAAGCCGCGAAGGCCTGGTCGCCGCCGCCAAGACTTTAGACAATTTAGTGATGAATTCCTGGATCGGTATCCCTTTGTATGATGCGCTCCAAGACCGCATCGCCTATCGAAAAGGAATAAAACACCCTGATCTTACGCCTCTTTATGGCCCGACCCTAGAAACCTGGTGGTATGACGGCCCGAAATAGGGTAAAGAACTTAGTAAGGATTCTCACGCAGAGTGGGCTGGTATATTTTACGGAGCGGTTTGAATGAAAAAATATCTGTTGATCGGTATAAGCCTGATGGCCCTGACGGCATCATTGACAGGCTGTGCTAGCCGAAAAGAATACCATTATTGGCAGAAAATCGACCCGAACACGGCTCTATACCTGACAGGCGTCAAAGCCCAACAGATGCTGGAACAAGATATAGCCTCATGCGTGCATCAAATCATCGAACTCAGCAAGCTGGCTGATGTGCGCGGCAAGGTCCCCGGCGTTTACGCCCCGACAGGCTCGTATGATCAGATGGATGCCAAAGCCGAGATGGATCGCTTGCCATACTGGGATGCGCCTGAATTCATCCGCAACCTGCGCGTGGATCACACCGACTTTCACGACTTTGATGGCTGCATGATGTACAAGGGATGGGAACGCGTCAAATACGTGTCGCCAGAAACCGAAATGCATGCTCGCGAAGTGTACGACGCTACCGCCGATTATTCGGTACGTCCGAAACGCAGCGAAGTTGAAAAGTACGAATCTGAAATGGATGGTCTGCACCAAGCCCGCTAAGGCTGTTGCTGGAACCACTGATTTCAATTTTTACAATTGCTTAACGATGTTTTGCTAAATCCCGAATCAGCAAGTGCTGATTCTGTGGGGGAATATGCGTCGTTTGGTTGATCATGTGGGCTTAAGGCGCGTTGAAACGCAACGCCCTTCCGTGCCGAACACCACGGCTGTTTTCGCCGTCGGCGACATCAGTGGACGCACCGATCTGTTGATCGATATGCACCGAACCATTTTGGACAACGCCAAAAACATTCCGTCCATCCAACGCAAAATCATCTATTACTTAGGTGGCTATATCGGTCGCGGACCCGACAGTGCAGGGGTCATCGACATGTTGATCTCGGCCCCTTTACCTGGCTTTGACAGCGTATT
>JANODM010000084.1:0-8521 GCA_031412695.1 Alphaproteobacteria bacterium | reverse complement strand
TGTAAAGGAGACATGACATGTCAAGTATCTCAAGCCTAGGTAATTTGCTAAGCCAACGCTTTTTATTATCGTCGCTGCGCGAACAGGTCGACGACACGCAACGTGTCTTGGGCACGGGTAAAAAAAGCACGTCCATCGCAGGTATGGGCACGCAAGGAGCGTCAAATGCCATCGCCTTCCGCAACAAAACGAATGTGTTGGATCGGTACACGGAAAACCTGAACGCTAATAAAACCAAAATGATTGTGATGGATAAGGTAATGGGAAGCGTCGCTGAATCCGCACGAACGGTCGCCGCAACATTGCGTTCGCAATTACAAGGTACCGTGCCACAAGCGACGATCATCAGTGACGAAGCCCGAAGCGAAATGTCCAGCGTCATCGCCAAATTGAACGAACAAGTGAACGGACAATATGTTTTCGCAGGGGACGATTTATACAATGCGCCCTATATCGATCAGCCTCTTGCCGACGTGTTTTTCACATTGTTAAACGGCGGTTGGTTTTTTTCGGGCACGACACCCGCGACGGTCGTGACGGATGCGCGCGCTCTCACGGGTACGAATTTGGGCTATAGCCCGACTTTGTTGACGGCGGGTACGGTTGACTTCAAAGCAGACGACAATACGAATATCGATTATACGTCTTTTGCAAACCAATCGGGCTTTGCCGATATCGTGCGCGGCCTGGGCATTATTGCTAACTTACCGCAACCGACGACGGCTTTTGAGCAAACCGCTTACTGGAACATCGTCAACGGTGCGCTGACATTACTGGATGAGGGTGCAACAGCCGTCGATACGGCTCAAGGTTTATTGGGTAACAAAGCTAAGTTGGCCGATAATCTGATCAAGGAACATTCAGCGACCAAAGCGACGTTTGAGGAATTCATCGGATCGGTCGAAGATGCGGATATGGCCGAAGCCTCGACCCGATTCCAAGCGTTGCAATCGCAAATGCAATTATCCTACAGCGTGATCTCGATCTTGAAAGATCTGAGTCTGGTCAACTTCCTTTAAGCAGATCCTAAATCAGCGTTGATAACGTCTGTTCGTCGATAAGGTCCAGCGCCATCATTTTTTTCGGATAATGATCGATCGCATCATGCAGCGCATCCATTGATGGATAAACATCAGCATCCACGATCACGCGCAATTCATGACGCGCCCTAGAGCATCCGACCAGAAATTCCGACAAATTGATCGTATCGGCCAACACCAATACGGCTTGATCGACCGCCAAACCTTGGGCTGCGGCCAAAGAATATATACGATATCCGGGACAAAAAACTTTGAGACGATCGGCGACGGTTTCGTTACCGTGGATCAAGGTCAATGATTTTTCAGGCGCCAACGCGTCGATCATCCCGCGCGCTTTTTTCAGCATGTCTTCGTGCGGAACGAAATCGATTGCTAACTGCTCGAGAGCCTGCGTGATACGGCCCGCATAGAGATCCAAAACGATTTGACGCAAGACAGGATCTTTTTGGCGATACGGAAACGATAATTCGGAAATGGAAGCTTTTTTGCGTTCGCGAATCCAGCGAAACGGCTGTCCGGCATTAACGGGCAAAAGCTGTTTGTCGTCGCCGATCAAAATCAATTTTTGCGGATCGGCCTCGGCGATCTTGGCGAGTAAATTCGCCAGATCCTGCGTCCCCAATAATCCCGCTTCGTCGATGATGACGGCCGCCCCGCGTTTGAGGGCGATATTATGTTTCAGAACATCGCTGAGTAGCATCAATTGCGCTTCTTGAAATCCTAATTTTTCATGCAAACGATTCAACGCAGGACGCTCTTGAGTAATCAGTACCACCGGCAAATCAGGGGTATGTTCGCGCGCCAATTTCACCCATAACATCGCAACGACCGTTTTGGCGGCACCCGGAGGTCCTGTAATAAGGGCAACGCGTTCATGCGATGTCAATTCGTCATAGACGACTTTTAATTGCTCGCTTAATTCGGTTGCATCCATTCGGTCTTTTTTGAACTCGTAATAATTCAAACGTTTTTTGCGCAACCAGTCACCAGGAAATTCAAGCGGAGATGTTTTCGATCGTAACATGCGCAAAGCGGTCAATAAATCATACTCCGCTGTCAGGTTTTCCGCCGTGCTGGAAAAGCCCGTTTCGCCCAAAGGGATCAAAGCGCCCTTTTTTGAATCATATTCATCTTGCGCAGAAAAGACGGCCGTTATCATACCACAAGTTTAACGCATGAAATGAGACATGCAATCATCAAACCAACGGTGAGGTTCCGAGGTGGCTTTGAACGCATCCGGCAACGTTTGTTGACGGAACCACGTATATTGCCGTTTGGCGTATTGCCGCGTTTGGGTTTGGCCCTGTTCGATAGCAGCATCGATCGTGATACGCCCATCAAGATGTTCGATTAACGCCGATAACCCCAAGGCTTGCATGCCGGTTGCCAAAGGCGGGATGTTCATGGCCTTGACGGTGCGAGCCTCGTCCAATGCGCCGCTATCGACCATATGAACGAAGCGCGCATTGATATGCGCATGCACGGTTTCGCGTTCCGGCAAAATGATGCACGAACGAAAGATCAAATCGCCTGCGGGTGATAATTTCTCTTCTTCTTGCCACCGGCTAAGCGCTTTGCCGCTGACCTCATAGACTTCGCGCGCGCGAATGCAACGTTGGCGGTCGGTCGGATGCAAGCGGGCTGCGCTGACGGGGTCGATTTTCTGCAACATGGCGTGAAAACTATTGGCGCCTAAAATATCGTATAAGTCGGTGACGTGTTTGCGTACAGCGACAGGGATGGATGGCATGGGCGAAAAGCCTTCGATCAACGCTTTGAGATACAGACCGCTGCCGCCGACCAGAATAGGGTGTCGGCCTTCTTTTAAAATTTGACGGATCGTGATGACGGCTTGATGTGCCCATTCGACGGCGGAGTAATGCTGGGCCAGAGGTTGAAACCCATACAGACGATGCGGTACCAGTTGCTGATCGGTAAAGGGCGGTTGCGCCGCCAAGATCGGAATTTCGCGATAGACCTGCATGCTGTCGGCATTGACGATGACGCCATTCGCGGCCTTGGCTAGTTTAATCGCCAAAGCCGATTTGCCGCTGGCGGTGGGGCCCGCCAGAATCCACACGGTCTTTGTTGCAGCATCGGACATATCCATGCCTCCACTAGACGACAGAAGAGTTGACAAACCCTGAACGTGCTGATCAAGCGTTTTAGACTATTCGTCTTTGTCGACGTCTGACGGAGCGTCTTTTTTCTTGTCCTCGGACGCCAATCGTACGGCGACAAAGCGCAGCGTGTTTTGGCTGTTGACGAAAAGCAGAACGGATGTTTTCTTCTCGCCTTTCGCAACGTTGAGTGCCGCTTGGACATCATCCGGTGTTTTGACCGTACGCTGATTGACCTCGAGGATTACGTCTCCGGGTGTCAAACCTTTTTGTGATGCGTCGGAATCATTGTTGATATCCGTGATCACGACACCGTTGACATCATCAGCCAAGGAATAACGTTGACGTAATTCAGGTGTCAGGCGCGCCACATGCAGATCGAGTGCTGCGATGCGTGTTTGATTGAGCGGAGCCTGATCGGATTTTTCCAATCCCGAGCGGTCTTCATCCAAAAGACCGTTCTCTTTGGCGGTTTCCAGCTGACCTGGTGTGATCGCGGCCTCAACTTCTTTGCCCTGACGTAATACCGTGACAGTGGTTTTTTGTCCGATTGGCGTTTCCGCGACGATTCTGGGCAGATAACGCATCTCGGTGACGTCTTTGCCGCCGAATTTCACGATGACATCGCCTTGTTTGATTCCTGCTTTGGCGGCAGGGCCATCCGGCGTGACGGACGCGATCAACGCCCCTTTGGATTCCGTTAAACCCAAGGATTCTGCGATTTCAGGCGTAACTTCTTGGATGCGGACACCGATCCAACCGCGCTTGGTGACACCAAAAGTGATCAATTGATCGATGGTCGATTTCGCCAAATTCGACGGAATCGCAAAACCGATGCCGACAGAACCGCCTGTGGGTGAGAAGATGGCGGTGTTGATGCCGATGACTTCGCCGCGCATGTTGAACATGGGCCCGCCCGAATTGCCGCGATTGATCGGCGCATCCGTTTGAATGAAATCGTCGTAACGCCCGGCATTGATATTGCGTTGGCGTGCGGAAATAATGCCTGTGGTGACGGTGCCGCCCAAGCCGAACGGGTTGCCGACGGCTAAGATCCAATCGCCAACGCGCATGACATCGGAATTACCCCAGCTGACGGCGGTAAGTGGCTTTTTGCTTTTAACTTGCAGCAAGGCCAAATCTGTTTCCGTGTCACGGCCCAGGATTTTCGCCTCGAGTTGTGTATTGTCGTGCAAGATGACTTTGATTTCGTCGGCATCGTCAATGACGTGGTTGTTTGTGACGATCAGGCCTTTGGCGGCATCAATGATAAAGCCCGAGCCCAAGGATTGCACGCGTGGCCCTGGTCCCTGCATCGGACCACCAGGTACTTGAGGCATACCGTTCGGGTTATTGAAAAACTCTTCAAAGAAATCCTGGAAGGGTGAATTCGGCAGCAGATCCGGCATTTGAAGCGGAGGGACTTGGCGGCCTTGCGGCGATTTGGCATCTATTTTCTGTGTCGTCGATAAATTCACGACGGCGTCTTGTACGCGTTCCGCCAAATCTGCAAAGCTGTTTGGCACCATCGCAGGTGGTGCTGTTGCGGTTTGAGCGTTCGCGTGCAGAGGCGCGATCAGAAGGAGAAACGAAAGTGAAAAAGCGAAAAAGATGCGCGGCATAAACGTCCTCTGAGGAGTCCTTGTATTGATAACTCTATTTATCCTTGATTTGCAGATTTTCGTCAATGCGGAACACATTTATTTTTAAATCACCTCATCTCTGGCTTGGCGTGACAAAAAATAAAAAACCGCTAAGCTGTCAGCATGATCAAACAAGCCACACGAGACGCCGTCCAAGGGGCCGCCGCTTTATTGGAGGCCGGCGAATTGGTCGCCTTTCCGACCGAAACCGTTTACGGCCTAGGTGCTGATGCCACGAATACGTCTGCGGTAGAAAAAATTTATGCTGCAAAAGGTCGCCCCAACCATAATCCGCTGATCGTGCATGTGCATTCCGCTGAACAAGCCAATCAAATCGGCCTTTTTGATGACCGTGCCTGGTCGGTGGCCGAAGCCTTATGGCCTGGGCCGATTACGTTATTATTGCCAAAGCGCCCTGATAACGGCTTATCGCCGAAAGCTACCGCGAATTTACCCAGTGTTGCCTTGCGCATTCCGGCCCATCCCATTGCGATGGAAATGTTGCGGGTGTTCGGCAAGCCGGTCGTGGCGCCGTCTGCCAATCCGTCGGGGTCGCTTAGTCCGACATCCGCCGATCATGTCGCGCGTCATTTAGGCACATCGGTTGCGCTTATCCTGGCGGGCGGCGCAAGTACGGTAGGTGTTGAATCGACGATCTTGGATTTAACGGGGAGTGTTGCGAAAATTTTGCGGCCGGGGGCGATCGGTATCGACGAATTATATCCCCTTATCGGCGAGGTTGTTTATGGTGATACGAATGGCGTCATAACAGCCCCGGGACAATTAGCTCGGCATTATGCGACGAATACGCCGCTGCGGCTGAATGCGATTGATGTCAAAAAGGGCGAAGCTTTTCTGGGGTTCGGGCGCACGGATTTCATCGGCGTCGAAGGGGTTGGTTTCGTGAAAGATATGCCGTCAGGATGGCATATCAATTTATCTGCCGATGGCGACGTGCATCAGGCCGCAACGGCCCTCTATGCTGCCTTGCATGAATTGGACAAGGCGGGGGCCACGGGGATTGCGGTGCAAGCCGTCCCGATGACCGGATTGGGGATTGCGATCAATGACCGATTGAAACGTGCGGCGGTTCCCAAAACGAACCTTGATTCCTGAACTTAAAAATCGCAGAGTCATGCCATGAACACCATCCTTTCAGATTTGCGCAACATGGTCGGCGATAAAAACGTCGTGACGGAAACGGCTTCGTTGAAACCGTTTTTGACCGAATATACAGGGCGCTTTGAAGGTAAGGGTTTGGCGGCGGTAACACCCGTATCGACCGCCCACGTATCGGATGTCGTAAAATACTGTGCTGCGCATAAAATCGCGTTGGTGCCTCAAGGTGGCAATACCGGATTGGTCGGCGGATCAGTGCCGTATGATAATGGCATGATCGTCCTGAGTTTAGCACGCATGAATAAAATCCGAAGCATGGACCAAGCGAATTTTTCCATCACGGTGGATGCGGGTTGCGTGTTGCAAACCATTCAAACAGCAGCACGCGATCAAGGTTTGTATTTTCCGCTGTCATTAGGGGCCGAAGGGTCCTGTCAAATCGGCGGCAATATCGCGACCAATGCGGGCGGCATTTTGACGATCCGATACGGCAATACGCGCGATCTGGTCTTGGGCCTTGAGGTCGTTTTGCCGAATGGCGAAATCTGGAACGGGCTGCGTGCGTTGCGTAAGGACAATACCGGCTATAATTTGAAGCATCTGTTTATCGGATCGGAAGGCACGTTGGGAATCGTCACGGGTGCGGTCTTGAAATTATTTCCCGATCCTGGCGTTCGTGAAACATTCGTGGCTGCGTTACCCGATGTTGAAAGTGCCGTGGCGTTATTGGGCGATCTGCGTGCGGCTTTTGGTGAAAACATCCAAGCCTTCGAATTGATGTCCAAATCCAGTATTGAATGCGCCATTGCATTCAACCCGCAATGCCGAACACCCATCGACTTATCATCGCCCTGGTATATTTTGTCCGAAGTCACGGGCGGCAAAAAAAATGACGGCTTGCAAGCACAAGTCGAAGATGTATTGGCTTCGGCTATCGATAAAAAACGCATTACGGATGCAACTATCGCGCAATCGGATGCCCAGCGCCAGCACTTCTGGACATTACGCGAATCCTTGTCGGGTGGTGCGCAAGCCCAAAAAGGCGGATGCATCAAACACGATGTCGCCGTACCGATTTTCAAACTTTCCGATTTCGTGCGTGATGCAAATAAAGTTGCGGCAAAACTGGTGCCGGGCAGCACCCCCGTTATTTTCGGCCATGCGGGTGATGGCAATTTGCATTACGATCTGACGCATCATGATGCAAACATGAAAGCGACGATGTTAGAAAAATGGGATGACGTGTTGCATGCCGTCCACAGCGTCGTCGAAGCTTATGACGGATCAATCGCGGCCGAGCACGGTATCGGCACGTTCAAGGTCGCCGAGCTTGCGCACATCAAACAGCCGACGGAATTGAACTTGATGCGCGGCATCAAAAATTTATTGGACCCAGATAATCTGTTTAACCCAGGAGTGGTTTTAAAATGATTACGCTTGAATCGATCCGTGAAGGGGCCATCAATATTACGGCACTTGAGGAAAGTGTTCTGTTTTACGAGATGTTGGGTATGACGTTCAAAGAAGTTGCTGCAAATCGCTATGCGTTATTGGCGGGGACGCAAAAAATTGATCTGAATATCGTTGTACCCGAAATTGGACAGGCGGAAAAAAAGAATGCGGATGTATGGTTGCTCGCCCAGACGCCGATGGACGGCATCATCAAAGAGTTGAAAAAATATAACGTCTTTATCGAAAAAGGCCCGGTTGAACGCGTGACGACATCAGGCACGCTGTATTCGGTCTATGTACGCGACCCGGACAATAATTTGATCGAAGTATCAACCGCGGCTGCATAGTTAAACGTTGTTCAGGATGATGGATGCTGACAAGGAAAAAGGACTCTACCCGATTCGGCAAACCGTTTCGAGATTGATTCGGTGTTCGTTTTAAGCCCATAGTGAATTGCAAAAAATTGTCACTTAATGTTTAGGGAGATTAACGATGAAAATCAAAGATGTCATGTGTGCTAGCCCGCAATTCCTTGCGTCAACGGCAACCATTCAAGAAGCGGCACAAAAAATGGTCGAATTGGATTGCGGCTTTTTGCCAATCGGCCAAGGCGACAAATTGGTCGGTACTTTAACCGACCGCGATATCGCGACTCGCGCGACCGCCAAAGGACTGGCTCCGACGACCAAAGTATCCGATGTCATGACGAAAAAAGTATATTACTGCGCTGAAACCGATACTACCGAGGCGATCGCTCAGAATATGGCCGAGAACGAAGTGCGTCGCTTGGTCGTGTTGAATAATCGCCAGGATAAAAAATTGGTCGGTGTCGTGTCGTTATCCGACATTATCAACGCCAATACGACTCAGCCGACAACAGCTTTTCAGTTGATTAAAGGTGTGTCTGCTCCATCGTCGCAAAATAAAAAATCAAAAGCGGCATAAGCGCTAAAATAAAATAACAAAACGGAGAATATAAATGGCTGGTAAAAAAGTATTACACGGATCTGCGGCTCGTTCAGAGTTTCTGAAGGGTGTAAACATCCTTGCAGATGCAGTAAAAGTAACATTGGGACCTAAGGGTCGTAACGTTATGATTGAATAATCATATGGCGCGCCAAAAATCACTAAAGACGGTGTTTCAGTT
>JANODM010000083.1:0-1611 GCA_031412695.1 Alphaproteobacteria bacterium | reverse complement strand
ACACCAGTAAAGGTTGGAATGAATTCCTTACTTGACTTGGGTTATAGCCATTATTTAGGAGAGGTCGAGTAATCTACTCAGTTGGAGATTGATTGGTGCAGGTGGGATCTGCGACGGTTAGCTCTGTAGAATATTTACTTTCAATGATGCACATATTACAGTAAATCATTAATTTTTCTCGACCGCAAAATGTAGTATTCTTACTTAGCCCGATTCAGCATTTATACTGAGTCAAAATAATGATTTACATAGATAAATGGCTCAGTTACAGTATAAAACACCCATTGAGCCGATCTAAAAGGGTAAATTTAACTGCATAAATTTGGGTCAATCGAGAGCTAAACTTAAAAAAATTGGTACAACCAAGCGTGATTTTACTGAAAAAAGTTTGACTAACTAAGGAGTTTTGTAATATTTAATACTTATTTAATTAATTTGTGTTCGCAGATCTGGTTCAGTTTGATCGAAATGTCGCAATCCAATTTTGAAGGATTGGGTTGACTAGTTCGGGGGCTTCATCTTGAGGACAGTGACCGACATCGGGTAGTTCGATAAATTCCCGAACGCTTGGCACACTCATCAATTCACGTCCTAACTCGATGGGTTCCCACGGATCTGCGGCACCCCAAATTGCGATCGCCGGACAAGATAATTGCGGCAGTAGATCTTCTGGGAGTGGTCCCCAAGAATAGGCGGTAAACTTCAAGAATACATCTGCGGCACCAGGATCTGCGGCGGGAGCCATTAAAATCTCGATTAATTCTTCACTCACAGCCTCCGGTCGATGGTAGGCTTGCAACAAAATTTTGCGAACGACATTACGTTGGGCGAGTTGTCGAAAAAATAATCTGCCGATCGCTGGTATATTCAAAATAGACTGGAGGACTGGTGTGCCCCATTGACGATACCAGGGCATCTGGGCGCGTTTGCGATCGTGTAGCAATCGCAGCGAACAATTAAGCAATGCCACACTAATAATTAAGCTTGGTTGGCTCACCGCAGCTTGGAGCGCGACAATACAGCCGATCGAATTGCCCACCAAAATTGTCGGACTACCAATTACTTCTCGACAAAAATCCACGACTAATTCGGCCCAGGTTTCAAACGTATACTCAATTTCCAAGCCTGGTGTCGGTTTTGCGGAAGCCCCAAAGCCAATCAGGTCGATCGCGTAACACCGACAGCTAGTAGCTAATACTGGAATATTTTTGCGCCAATGTCCAACCGAAGCCCCAAAGCCGTGAATGAGCAAGACAGGTACCCCTGTTTTCCCCTCAGCACGATAATTAATCTGATGTCCGCGCCACATCCAGGTAGAATTTGCCGTCGGCGTAGCGATCGAAGTCATATACGGTCATGTTTGCAACAACAGTATTCTAACGCGATCGATCGGTTTGGCGATCCGAACTGCTTGTCGATACAATAAGTAAATATATCCATCCAAATTCTCTACAACCCAGATGGTGGTTAACTCCCACCCTAACCTCTAAAGCCTAACACCTATGCCTCCAACCGTTAGCCTCATTCGCGCCACGTCCTATGAAGCCGAACAACTCCGTCGATCGGTCGAAGCAGTATTAGCCCCATTGGGTGGGATTAGTGCCTTCGTCA
>JANODM010000082.1:0-1521 GCA_031412695.1 Alphaproteobacteria bacterium | reverse complement strand
AATGGCAGCGCGCAAGCCATCTTCGATTTGCGCAGGCGTGCGGTCCCAATATTCGAACCATTGATAGCCGTTAAAGGTGAATGGCACACCGATAGGCGCGTTCGGTGCGAAAAAAGCGGTATTCGGCAGATCGCGCGTCATCCATGACGTCAACCCAAGCAAATCCTGGCCGTTCGACCCCAGACCATGCAAGAACACAACCGCAGAAGTAGCTTTTTTCGAAGGCAGATATTCCGGACCGTTTAAATTTTTCATGTTTTATGCAGCAACAGAATAAGGTGTCGTCAGTTCTTTGACAATGTGCGCGTAATCCGACATGTCGGATTTCAAATGACCGTAACGGATGAGGAAATCAATCAGCATAAAGGCCATTTGAGGTTTAACGCGCTCCGTTTTTTTAAGTAATTCGATAACTTCGATAACGGATAATTTTTCAAAATGATCCACTTCCGACTTTTTGATGACGCTTGGTGTAAAAAGATTTTTCGTTTCCAAATCAAAGACGTGATAAATCTCATCTAATATAAAACCATTCGAATTATGATACATCAAGTAGAGTTCTGCGCCGCTTTTTACATGTTTCATTGCGTCATCAGGAAGACCGCATTCTTCTTCGGCCTCGTGTAACAAAGCGTGTTTGATGGTTTGACCCATCGTAATACAACCTGATGCTATCAAGTCATATAGTCCCACATGATCCTCAACCTCGCGTCCGCGTACGGCCAGCCAAATGTGTTCATCTTCATAGCCGTGCAGGACAATGTTTTCACGACGTATTCCAAGACACGTACTGTAAAAACGATGCACGCGGAAGAGTGGGTCGGTCCAACGTTCCTGACCGACGGGCAGCCAATCGTCACCACCCATGGCACTATAATCAGGTAATAACGGATAATGCCCTTGGGCGGATATTTCGAGGAAAACATCATGGATAACCTGAGAAATCCTATCGAAACCATCCAACCCTTGATTCACTGTCAGGCGATCATCCGTATAAACCCATGCAAAATCGAATTGTCCCAACAGCTTGGCAAAATCGCGTTTAGTCCAGCCGATTTGTTCGTGCCCCGCATAAACGGGTACGAAATGTGTCAAATCGACGGAGCGATGGCGCAAGATATGACGTAAAAAGGGCATGACTCCGCTTTTAAATGGCTTTGCTGCGATGCGCAAGGCCCCCCGATACGGTCTTGTTTAAAAAAGTTTCGCGTCCTAACCTTGCGTTAAATATCAAACGACTAGGATAAAAGACATGACAATGACAACAATCACAATGGGTGCGATGGGACTGGCGATGATTGCGGTTCTGGCGGTTTTAGCCTCCGGATTAATCGTGATGGTTCGCGGTAAAGACGTTACCGGCAAACGAAGCAACAAGCTGATGTGGTGGCGCATTTATTTGCAAGCTGCCGCTTTGGCGTTGTTCGCTTTGGTTTTGGTTCTTACTAAAAAAAATGGCGGATAAAACACAATGAAAATTCTGATACCGGTCAAACGTGTCGTTGACTATAACGTAAAAAT
>JANODM010000081.1:0-5609 GCA_031412695.1 Alphaproteobacteria bacterium | reverse complement strand
TCCTTCGCCGTCAAAATGCCGATGTGGCCTGTTCATACGTGGTTGCCTGATGCACATGTCGAAGCACCAACTGCAGGATCCGTTATTCTGGCAGGCGTGTTGCTTAAGATGGGCGGTTACGGCTTCTTGCGTTTCTCACTGCCGATGTTGCCGGCAGCGTCGATCCACTTTGCGCCTATTGTTATGATCCTCAGTGTCATTGCAATCATCTACGCATCCTTGGTGGCCTTGGCGCAAACGGACATGAAAAAAATGATCGCGTATTCGTCGGTCGCGCATATGGGCTATGTGACGTTAGGAATTTTCGCGTTCAACCGCCAAGGAATTGACGGAGCGATGTTCCAAATGTTATCGCATGGTATCGTATCAGCGGCATTATTCTTGTGTGTTGGTGTCGTCTATGACCGCCTTCATACGCGCGATATCAACCGCTATGGCGGCCTAGTCAATAACATGCCGAAATACGCGTTTGTGTTTATGGTTTTCGTTTTGGGTTCAGTCGGATTGCCGGGCACAAGCGGCTTCGTTGGAGAATTCCTGGCGTTGATGGGTGCATTTAACGCTAGCAACGTGATGGCGACACTTGCCGCTTCGGGTTTGATCCTGGGGGCTACCTATATGTTGTGGCTGTACCGCCAAGTTGTTTTCGGTCCGTTGGAAAAAGAAGACGTCAAGAAAATGACGGATTTGTCATGGCGTGAGATCGTCATCTTTGCGCCGATGATCGTCTTGGTTTTCTGGATGGGAATTTATCCGTCAACCTTCATGAAACCGATGGCTCCGGCTGTTGAACAAATCATTTCACGCATGAATGCGGTAACCACGCCATGAGCTATAATTTTCTTCCTGCAATCGCTGAAATCTGGTTGGCCCTTGCAGCTTGTATCGTTTTGCTGGGCGGTTTGTTTTCCAAAACGAATAATTGGAAAGGCTGGTCGCGTGTTGCGATCCTTGGCATTCTATTCGGCGTGATTATCGCGGTGCGTCGCTATAACGGTCCTTTCGCAGCGTTTGACGGCGTTTTTGTTCAGGATAATTTGGCGTTGGCGTTCAAAGGTATCATTGCTTTCGGCAGTATCGTCGCGATTTTATTGTCTATTCCCTATTTCGACAAACGTAATGAAGGGAAATTCGAATATCCGTTGCTGATCATGTTGGCGACGATCGGGATGTTCGGAATGGTTTCAAGCCAAGACTTTTTGTCTTTGTATGTCAGCTTGGAATTGCAAAGCTTGTCGTTATACGTCTTGGCGTCTTTTCGTCGCGACAACCGTTTGAATTCCGAAGCAGGGCTAAAGTATTTCTTCCTCGGCGCATTGTCGTCCGGTGTGCTTCTGTATGGCATTTCGTTGTTATACGGTTTTTGCGGCAGCACATCGTATCTGGCCATTGCCAATACGTTTTCCGCGCAGGGCGAAATGTCACCCGCCATCATTGCGGGACTTGTTTTGGTTCTGTCAGGCGTCGCCTTTAAAATATCGGCGGCACCGTTCCACATGTGGACGCCGGATGTGTATCAAGGTTCCGCAACACCTGTTACCGCACTTTTTTCGATGGCACCCAAGGCTGCAGCAATTGGTGTCATTGCGCGCTTGATGCTGACGGTGTTCTCACCCGTTTTGGCCGAAGCGCAACAAGTATTATTGGCACTGGCCATGACATCGATGTTGGTCGGTTCGTTCGCGGCAATTGCACAAAAGAATATGAAACGCCTGATGGCCTACAGCTCGATCGGTCATATCGGCTTTATCGTGCTGGGTTTGGCTGTCGGTGGTCCCGTCGGCATCAAAGCTGCATTGTTATACACCGTATTATATGTGTTGATGTCCGCAGGAAGCTTTGCCGTTATTTTGGCCGTATACGATGATGCCGAAGGCGATGAAACAATCGACAAGATTGCAGGCCTTGCCAAATCGAATCCTATTCTAGCGTTCAGTTTTGCCGCCATATTACTATCGATGGCCGGTATTCCACCGCTTGTAGGATTTTTCGCGAAACTCTCAGTTATCCAAGTGGCTCTGGATGCGGATTTGTTTTGGTTCGTTGTTGCTGCAATGATATTGAGCGTGGTTTCGGCGTATTATTATTTGCGCATTATCAAACTGATGTATGTTGATGCGGCACCCGCCAATGCCCCTGTCGTTAATCCTTCGAAAATGTGGCTCGGCATTGCGGTTGTTTCTGCCGTGTTGATGGTTGCCTTGCTTGTTTTGCCCCAGCCTTTGGCCAATCTGGCCGCGTGGGCAACGGGAGCTTACTAGGACGTGCGTTTCCGCAAGCATTTTTTCGATACGATTCCCAGCACCCAAACCTTGGCCCAAGAACGCTGTCGCAATGGCGAGGCTGTTCCTGGCGATGTCATTCTGGCCGCCACGCAAACAGGCGGTTACGGACGTCGCGGTCGCGCCTGGCAATCACCGCCCGGCAATCTATATTTCACGTTGATCGAGCATATCGACTTTATCGACGAGTTGTCATGGTTGGGTTATGCGATGGGATTGGGGCTTTACGATGCCTTTAAGCCGTTACTTGAACAAAACACTTCTTTGTTGTTGAAATGGCCCAATGATTTATTACTGAACGGGGCGAAATTATCCGGTCTTTTGCTTGAGGTCCAGGACGATAACGTATTGATCGGAGTAGGGGTAAATGTCGCACAGGCTCCTGAATCTGATCAGCCAACGGCGGCTTTGAACGACCACACGATCGCACCGCAGACGGCATTTGGTCTGATCGATCCGATTTTAGAGGCGTATGATGCCTGGCATCAGGTCGGGTTGCGGGAAGGTTTTAAAGGAATGAGAGGGGCTTGGCTTGCCAACGCCGCGTTTAAAGGCGAGATCATCCAAGCCCGCTTGGCTAATGGCATTGTTTTAAAAGGGGTTTTCAACGACCTTGACCCCTTGGGGGCCCTTGCCCTACAAACAGAGGCGGGAGAAAAAATAATAACAACAGCAGATATTTACCTGCCCGGAAATGTATGACCCAAATTTTACCTATTCAAGATAATGTTCCAGCTTTTGATCCCGATGCTCTCAGCTTTGTACCATTGGGTGGCAGCGGTGAATTCGGCTGCAATCTGAATGTCTATCATTGCAATGGCAAATACCTGATCGTGGATTGCGGATTGGGTTTCCCCGATGAACGTTTTCCGGGTATCGACATCTTGCTGCCCGACCCCAGTTTCCTAGCGCAAAATAATAAAGACATCGTCGGTCTGGTACTGACGCATGCGCATGATGACCACAAGGCGGCGATTGCACCGTTATGGCCTTTACTGACATGTCCTATTTACGCGACGCCGTTCGTTGCCGACTTATTGCGCTTTCAGCTAAATGAATGGGCGCTTGCCAAACGCGTACCGCTGCATGAAGTTCCTTTGGGTTCGACGATTGATCTGGATCCATTCAAAATCGAATTCATCAATACGGCACATTCCGTGGTTGAAAGTTCGATGCTGTTTATTCAAACGCCGCACGGGAATGTTTTGCACACGGGCGATTGGCGCATGGACGACAAACCGATGGAAGGCAAAGCGACGGATATTGCTCGTCTAGCGAAATTAAAGAATGAAAAAGTTCTGGCGCTTATCGGCGATTCCACCAATGCGAATATCAATGACCGTCATCCATCCGAAAGCGAATTGACGCAACCTTTGGCCGAAATGTTCAAAAGTACATCGGGGCGCGTTATCATTACGACATTCGCTCACAGTGTGCCACGTATGCGCAGCGTCGCCGAAGCGGCCATCTTGGCGAAACGAACGGTCGGCATGACAGGTCGATCCATGCTCAAAGTACATGATGTCGCGCGCAAACATAATTATCTTCAAGACATTGTCCCGTTCTCAAGCGATAAAGAAATCGCCGGAATGCCACGTCACAAAGTGGTTTTATTTGCCACAGGGTCGCAAGGCGAGGCAGGTTCGGCAATGGATCGCTTGGCCAACAGCAATCATACGACAATCACCTTAGAAGCGGGCGATACGGTAATTTTCTCGGCACGCGAAATTCCCGGCAATGAAAAAGCGATTCAGCGTATTCGCAATGCGTTGATGCATCGCGGTGTCAAAGTCATCATGCCTGAAAATAAATTCGTTCACGCCTCGGGCCATGCTTATGCCGATGAAGTCTTAGAATTGTACAAGATGGTCCAGCCGAACGCTGTCATTGCGGTTCACGGCGGCGAAGAAAATCAACAGGCTTGTATCGACCTGGCGATTGATGCGGGTATCAAGCATTCATTTGTCCCCAGCAACGGCGATATCATTGCGATTAAACCCGAGGGGTTGGTCAAAACCGGTCAAGTCCAAGCAGGTTTGATGGCGGTCGACGGTACGCGAGTTGTGCCTGTGCGCGATTCACTATCGATCAAAGAGCGTCACCGCGTATCCGCCGAAGGTAATATCGTGGTCACGGTTGTCACCGATGAAGAGGGGTATTTGTTGCACGATCCTGTGTTTTCTATTGCGGGTCTGACAAGTGACGAAGATGACTCGATTGATCTTGAAACGATGCTGACGGTGGATATTGATCAGGCTGTCAATCGCTCTGAGCCTGCCGACCGATCCGATCCGGATGTTCTGCGCGAAGTGATCCGTCTGGCTATTCGTCGTCGTATCAAAACGGAATTCGGCAAGCGTCCTTTGCTGAACGTTCACCTTATTCAATTGGCTTAAAAATGGATTTCATTACCCCCGTTTTCGTATTCATTTTGGTATGGTGGGTTGTGATCTTTACCGTACTGCCCTTCGGAAATAAAGCGTCCGATAAACCCGTCATCGGTCATGCTGCCAGTGCGCCGGCAAATCCGCGTTTGAAAATGAAATTGCTTTGGACAACGCTGATTGCGCTTTTGATCACAGCTGTGATCATTTGGGGTATGGAGCGAGGCGATTTGTCTATTCGAAATATGGTGAAAACATGGTCTATCGAATAATAACCGTTTTGACATTGTGCGTCCTATCGGGAATGGCCTTCGCGCAACCGAACACGCAAACCGTTACCACTCAAAAACTATGCCGTGAATTGACGGCATATCAACCAAGTGCGGATGTAGAATACAAAGCGGGCAGCGATGTGCGCGGACGCAGTGTTGCCCCCGCTGATTTGAACGATGACGGTGCCGCCCCGATTCAAATGCCCGAAATCATCGATATGGCGATCACGGTCGAACAAGCCACACAACTTGGCTTGCCGGCCAATATTCCGTACAGACCTCAAGCCTATATCGGTAATGTTTCCGTAATGAAAGACGGCACCGTGTATTTCAACAACAAGCGCATATCCCAAACGCAAATTCAGACATTGTGTGAGGGAAATAAGAACTAGTAGTTTCTGCCGAAAATAGCTTCACATGTCGCAGGGTTACCCGTGATGACGCACGGACCCAAAACTTTGTTTTGATCAAGCGGTAAGCAACGAATTGTTACGGACAATTCTTTCGTAACTTTTTCCGTACTCTCGATATCACCGCTCCATGGAGCACGAACAAAACCAACTGGTTTTGTTTTTCCATTTAACCACTCGTTTTTATCTGTGAAATAAGACCTGAACGCGTTGACATCTGTGATATCAGTTTTTACATGAGCATCGCGGTAAGTTATAGCT
>JANODM010000080.1:0-2372 GCA_031412695.1 Alphaproteobacteria bacterium | reverse complement strand
TGGTATGACAACGAATGGGGTTATTCCAACAAGCTTGTCGACCTGATCAAACATACGGCATCGGTTAAGTGATTTAATAAAAGCCCGCAGTGTAATCCGGGCTTTTATTTTTCGCTCCTAAATCCGTAAAGGCTTTTGAACCGAATGAAAATATCTGAAGTATTCTCTGTGTTCATTTGGGTTTTGGCAAGCGCTGTACCTGGTGTTCTTATCCTTGGACGTGGGGCAGCAGATACAGCCATGGCCCTGGTATCGGTTGCATTTTTAATCACGTCGTTTCGGCATCGATCTTTTAACTGGGTCCGACAACCGTGGTTTGTGACGGCGTTGATTATCACGGTCTATCTTGTGATATCCGGCCTGTTATCCGATATAGACCTAAGAACTGCTGCGAAAGATGCGATCGTTTGGTTACGTTTTCCATTGTTCACCGCCGCATTCGCGTATTGGATTTTGCCACAGACTAACGTGCAGAAATGGTTGATGCCTTATTTGGCTGTGCTTCTTTCGTTTGTTGCGATTGACACGATCGTGCAATTCGTTTGGGGCACAAGTCTCAGCGGACATCCGAAACCCGAATATGACGGACGTTTGACAGGTCCATTTGATCGCATGGTTGTGGGCGTGTATCTGGAACGGCTTGTGTGGCCGATAATCGGTTTATTGTTCGGCTGGTCGTTATCAGCACAACATTTTTCCAAAAAAATAATTTTACCGATGTTGTTTTGTTTGCTTGTCAGCAGCGCGATCCTGCTGAGCGGTGAACGCATGGCCTTTGCATTATTTGGCTTGTGCGCTGTGTTGTTTTTCGCGGGAGCCAAGAACATACGCAAACAGCTGTTTATTATCGGTATGATGGTGGCGGTCACAGCGGTCACATTGGTGTTTTTAAACCCGACATTAAAAGCGCGCTTCATTACACGCAGTACGCCTTATCTGTCCGATTTGTCGAATTCGCCGTACGGATCGGTCTGGCATAACGGTCTGGCGGCGTGGAAACATGCGCCGATATTGGGAGTAGGGCGCAATAATTTTGTCACTGCATGCGAATCTTTGGGGCGTGAAGGCGGCTTTATCAATGAGAACGAAGACCAAGGGCAAAAACTGATCTGCGTTCGTCATCCCCATAATATTTATATCGAATGGTTGGCCGAAGGCGGAGTGATCGGATTAGTCTTATTCTTGGTGATGCTGGGTTTTATTCTGCACCATGCCGTGTCGGCGTTGAGAAACAAAGATCAAACCCTTAGTGATTATTACACGCGTCTGGGCTATGCGGTCGGATTGGTCCCGTTTCTGTGGCCATTCATGTCATCCATGAGCTTTTTTACGAATTGGAGCGCGATTTTGTTCTGGTGGGTGTTGGGGCTGGTGATGCAACCTGTGGCTAGAACCGAAAACAAAGCCACCTAGATTTGTAATTATGTAATACCATGCTTGGGCGCGCATGAAGAACGTCGCGGCATAGGACGCTAAGTATCGATAATGATTTGATATATAAGAAAAATGGTGCCGGATGTCGGATTTGAACCAACGACCTACCGATTACAAATCGGTTGCTCTACCGCTGAGCTAAGCCGGCACATTCTTGAACGGATATTTCCTTAACCCTTTTGTGCCAAAAGTGCAAGCGTTGTTTCTTGTTTTATCTGTCTAAGCTTTAATTTTCGACCGTTTCGGACAGACGGCAATTGATTAACATGGCATTTAACATTAGCGTAAAAGATAGCGTTTTCACGCAACACGCTTGATTAAGGAATAGGTAGTTAAAGAATGGCCGACAAGCCGAAGCACGATACGCCAATTATGGCTGGGATAGGCGCTTTTGTGATATTCGGCGTATGCGTGCTGTTTTGGATGGCTATGTCTCAACAAATTTCCAGCGGCGTGCGGTGGATTCGCGTCGGCGAGTTGAAAATCATTTCATTGTTCACCGATCGTTATGATGCAATTTTGCAGCAAATCGCCCGCATGGCGCCTGAACAAATTACACCGTATTATTTATTTGAAATGACGGCGGCTACAAACGGCGCGATGAAAATGCCGATCGTGATTACGTTTGCTTTGATGGCCGCCATTTGTTTTTTTAGAAAAGAAAAACATCCCTTTCGGCGTAAATTCAATTTAGAAGGCATTACAAAAGAGCAGGCAAATGCTTTTCCGGTTATTGCCCCGATTGTAAAATATAATCCGTTATCGGCTAATTCGCGCCTGTTGGGCAGTCCCGTTCCTGAAAAATTGCCGCCTTTTGCTGAAGCGTTGGCTCCAGAAGAATGGGTCGCGTTTCAAAGTATTTCTGTCGCGGATGGCGTGATAGATCCGGATCAGGCGCGTCGAGGCTTTGCCAAACAATTAGGCGGACGATGGAAAGG
>JANODM010000079.1:0-3998 GCA_031412695.1 Alphaproteobacteria bacterium | reverse complement strand
CAGCAATCGCTTTGGCAATCGCTTCGCGATCTGATCCAGCCAACGATATCGTGCCATTGACGACAAGTTGCGGCGTAAAAACGCGGGTTTTGCGCAAGGCTGCTTGGTAATCATATTGCCGCAAGGTGAAACGGTTCAATGCGAAGGGATCGGTCCATCCGCGGTTGTCCCAATAGGTCACATGATAGGATAGAGCGATAATACCAGGATCGTCGCGCAATTCCGCTAATAAACGATCTGCCGGCGGACAAGATGAACAGCCTTGCGACGTAAATAATTCTAACACGACCGTGTCGGCAGCACGGACGGGTGCAGCAGAGATAAGCGTGAATAAACCGAATAGTAAAATCAAACTATATTTTTTCATGCAATGCATCCTTCGAAAAAATGGCGTGACGTATAAAATCCAAGCACCCATAAAGGCGGCAAATAAGCCGCAAAGATCAAAGTTAAAACAATTAGATGAATAATTTTTCGTTTTGCGCCTTTGGCGGTAATTCCGATAAGGATAAAAGACGGCAAAGCGAACACAACGCTTAGAATTTGCAACGCGGTCACGGTCGGTAATTGACTGAAAAAATCAGATAGGATTTTATTGTGGCATAACGGAAATTGTACGATGATAACGATCAAAATGGGTACGACCAATGCCGTTAGCCAGATTTTAAACGGACGTGATCGAAAGAATTTCGCAATTCGCATCGAGATCAGGCTTGGTCGGGAATGAATTGCAAAGCGACGCCGTTATTGCAATACCGCAATCCTGTCGGTTTGGGGCCGTCGTCAAATATATGGCCCTGATGCCCGCCGCATTGCGCACAATGATATTCTTTGCGTGGATAAATCAATTTGAAATCACGTTTAGTCTCAACATGACCGGGAATGGCATCAAAAAAACTGGGCCAGCCTGTACCGCTGTCGAATTTGTGTTCCGACAGAAAAAGCGGCAAGGCACAGCCTGCGCATGCAAATGTGCCTTTACGTTTTTCATCGTTCAACGGGCTGGTAAAAGCGCGTTCAGTACCTTCGTGTCGCAACACATCATAGGCCTCAGGCGAAAGCTGCTTTTTCCATTCAGCGTCGGTTTTAATGATGCGTGTAATCGCGGGTTTAGGCGATGAAGTGTCCATGGCAAATCCTTCTTTGGTCGATAACAGAGGAGATAAAAAGGGATAAAAAGCCGCCAGTCCCCCAAGACCCGCAATACATGTCAAAAAACGACGTCTTTCCATGCTAGCCCCCAAATTAATTGAATGATAAATTAGAAAGGCTTGCGCCTTTTTTTGTCCATATTGTAATCTATATAAGTCCTGCGACCCTTCTATTCAAGCTTTGAAAAGGAACATAATGATGAGCTTTGCCCGTTTATTAATTTTTATATTAAGTATTTTTGTTGCAACAGCCGCTTCTGCGCAAGAAAACGTACAAAAGCGTCAACAAGAAACGGCAATTTTCGCGGGCGGGTGTTTCTGGTGCATGCAAACTGCCTTTGCTCAGTTGAGCGGGGTTACCAAAGTTGAGTCGGGATATACGGGCGGTACGGTCGCGAACCCGACTTATGAACAGGTCAGCGCGGGCGGCACTGGCCATATCGAAGCAATCCGCGTTTTATATGATCCAACCCAGGTTGCCTACACGAAATTATTGGAATGGTTTTGGGACAATGTCGACCCGAATGATTCGACAGGCCAATTTTGCGATAAAGGCGATCAATATCTAGCCGGCATTTTCTATGCGAATGATACGCAAAAAGATCTGGCTGAAAAATCAATCGCAGCTATCGAGAAAAAGTTGAACAAAAAAGTGGCAACGTTTTTAAGGCCAACTGAAACTTTTTATGTCGCCGAAGACTATCATCAAGATTATTACAAGAAAAACCCGATCCGTTATAAATTTTACAAGACATCATGCGGACGCGACCAAACCCTGGAAAAAATTCGAAAAGACATGCGTTAAAACCTAGGAACAGGTTGGTTACATGCGGGGGGACGTGTCGTTCAGTGCGTTGACTTTGGGATAACATCTTGATGGCTTTGCTTATTTCATGAGGCGCGCGTGACGAAAAAAAGATAATCGTAATTGTTTTGATCTTAGCGTTGGCCTGCGGGCTTTATTTTCATCTGCGTGAGGACAAACCTGACCAACAAGTAATCGAGACGATCGTACCTGTTACGCGAGGCGATATCGAGCAGGTCATCACATCACAAGGTAAATTGGAACCGAAAGAATATGTTGATGTCGGTGTTCAAGTATCGGGTCAGCTGAAAAAACTGGCGGTCGATGTCGGCGACAACGTTAAGAAAGGCGATTTGATCGCCGAGATCGATCCCAAGATTTACAACAGCCGAGTCGAAGCGGCGGAAGGCCGACTTAAAACCCTCGAGGCGCAATTGGCTGAACAGGCAGCGCAAACATTGTTGGCCCGACAACAAGCCGATCGTAACCGCAAACTTTTCAAGTCAAAAGCCGTAAGCCAGGAATTGGCGCAAACCTCCGATACGAATTTAAAAGTGGCGCAAGCGCGTTTAGTGTCATTGCAGGCTCAGATTGATGCGGCACGCTCCAGCCTTCAAGAAGAGCAAACTAATTTGGATTTCACGACGATTTATGCCCCTATTGACGGGACGGTCGTCGTACAGACGTCGCGCGAAGGTCAAACACTGAACGCCAATCAAATGGCACCTGTGATCGTGCAATTGGCGAACTTGGATACGATGACCGTACGTGCGCAAGTCGCCGAAGCCGATGTCTTGAACGTCAAAGAAGGCATGGATGTTTATTTCACCATCCTTGGAAACCTCAAGCGTAAATGGCTAGGCAAAGTGCGTCAAGTTCTGCCATCGCCGCAAATCGTCAATGCTGTGGTTTTGTATGATGTACTGGTCGATGTCGACAATAATGACCGCCAGTTAATGACCGGTATGACGACACAAATGTTTTTCGTCCAAGGCCAAGCGAAAAACGCCCTTTTGATCCCAAGTAACGCTTTGGTAAAACCGATGCCTGAAAAAAATAATGCGAACGGTAATGCGTTTTTGGTACGCGTGTTGAATGGTAAAAAGAAAACTGAAAAAATCGTTTATGTCGGCTTGCAAAATCGTAACCAGGCCGAAATTAGAGAAGGGTTGACGGACAAAGACCGTGTCGTAATCGAAATGGCCAAACCGCCAGAAAAACCCGGATCGGGAATGCCACGTATGGGACCGCGTCTATGACGGCCTTATTGACGTTAGACAACGTCACCAAATACTACGGCGACGGGGATAGTACGGTCAAAGCGTTAGACGGTATTTCGTTGACGATCGAACGCGGTGAGTTCGTTGCGATCATGGGTCAATCGGGGTCCGGAAAATCGACGTTGATGAATATATTGGGCTGCTTGGATCGACCCACAGACGGAACCTATCACGTGCGCGGCACGGATGTCGCCGTATTGGAAAAAGACGATTTATCATCCTTACGCCGTGAAGTTTTCGGCTTTGTCTTTCAGCGCTATAATTTGCTGGCGAATGCGACGGCTTTAGAGAATGTTGAAATTCCCGCAGTTTATGCAGGCATGTCCAAAGAAGACCGTATAGTGCGTGCAGATGATTTGCTGGTGCAATTGGGATTGCAAGGCAGACAAAAGAACAAACCGTCGCAACTGTCGGGCGGCCAGCAACAGCGTGTCGCCATCGCCCGTGCTTTGATGAATAATCCTTCTGTCATTTTGGCTGATGAGCCGACAGGGGCTTTGGACAGTGCAACGGGCGCCGAAGTTATGGCGCTGTTGAAAAAATTGTACCAAGAGGGCCGCACTGTCATCGTCATCACCCATGATGAAAATGTCGCAAAACACGCCAAACGCATCATTCGTATCCAAGACGGTAAAATTGTCGGTGACACGGCAACTAAAGACGTCGCTCCACTATCGTTGACAGCAGATGAGAATAAAAACGCACACGGAGCCAATTTAGTGCAAGAGATTGCGGAGTCCGTCAAAATTGCTCTTCGTGCGC
>JANODM010000078.1:0-2407 GCA_031412695.1 Alphaproteobacteria bacterium | reverse complement strand
AAAACCAGAACAAAAAGAATGGCCCTAAAATCCAAAGCCATCATGGCTGCAGGTAAGACCATGTTGAATTCAGACATCAATGGCAAAGCGCCAAAGAGCGTAAAAATCACGCTGAGGTGCATCAACGCACGCCATTCGGTCTGGCGAACAATGCCCCATGAAATCGTTGTCAAAGCCAAATAATAAGCGATCAACGTCACAGGCACCGTGTGGTTCAGCGCGAAAATAGGCACCATAAACGCACCGAACATCGACAACACCGCGATCGAGGCGGCGTTGTTGCGGATGGCATATAGAGCCCCTAAACCGGAAATAACCACCAAGCCATTAAAGGCCCATACGCGCGATATCAAATAAAAGAAATGATGCGCACTGAAAATCGTCAGATACGCCGTGCCCAAGGCCGCACCTGCCAATGCCGTATGAATAGCGCGTCGTTGCGGATTATGGCGCAATGCAAAGGATGCGGCACCTAAGGCAATTGAAATCAAACCGCCTGACGCAATCTTGACGATCGGCGGGACTTGGACGAACAGCATCATATAGCGGAGTAACGCAGCGACACCGATAATCACTAGTGCCGCACCGACTTTGGACGGCCAGTCTGCACCTGTCAGCCAACGCCATAAACCGGTCGATTTAAGCGATAGTTCATTTGAGGAATTTTGATTTTCAGAGGCAACGGAAATAATAAAAATAAGAACAATCAGAATTACAAAACAAAGCGCGACCATAAAAGGGCTCCGAAAGTTTCAAATGCCCGATCCTAGCCCTTATTGACGGAACCTGACAAGGCATCACATGGAGTTTCACCACGCAGGAAACGAATCGTATCCTGCAACACAGGCGTTCGCGCTTTGCGGGCCCAAGAGAAAGCAACGACCATTCCGACGTGATCAGCTTCGGGATAGGTTATCGCATGATAACAGCCGTTCTTGGACCGTATTGCGGCGATCAGCCTGTCTAAATTGAAACGTCCGACATCTTTGTCCTTGTCACCGTATAACAACAACAGCGGGGGTTCGGAACCATCGATAAATGTTGGAACTTGCATTTGGGAATAATTAGCGGGCGGGCCGAAAATCTTTTTGAGGGTGGGGTCTTCGGGGGTAAAATCGTACGGACCAGCCAGGCCCACGATGCTGCGGATTACGTCTTTGGCTTGCTTGCCCTCTGCCGCCAAATAACGCTTATCAGCAGCCAATAGAACGGCCGTATGTGCGCCTGCGGAATGCCCCATCACATGGATTCGACCGACATTACCGCCAAAGCGGGTGATGTTGTCATGAACCCATGCAAAAGCTTTTGCACCGTCTTGGACGAATTCCGGGAAGCGGGCAGGCGGATACTTGGCGTAATCAGGGATAACGGTAATAAAGCGATTTTCTGCTAGTGTTTTAGCAACGAATGCATAGCTGTCTTTCGAGCCTGATTGCCACGATCCGCCGTAAAAGAAGACGACAACATCCAATTTTTCATCATCACGATGAGGCGGTACGTAAATATCTAAGTGCTGCCACTCTTTGGGGCCGTATGCAATGTCATGAGTGACTTTATAGTCGCTGAAGGCCGTCGGAGCGTTCAATGCCGCCAGTCCCGCCGCCGTACAAGCGGACGTCAATACGCCAAAGAATATAGCTAAAAACGATTTTATCTGCATAAAACCAAAGATGATGCATTTATCGGAAAAATCAAGCCGCTTGCGAGGACAAATCCAACCACAATGCCTCAATCGCCTCAAGGTCTTTGCTGATCGTCGTATAGGCGTGTTGCGTATCAACCACCTTTTTGCCGTCAGCATAAAAAGCAGGGTCCGCCATCAAGGTTTCCAGCTTTTCTTTTTCGCGTGAAAGGCGCGCAATACTTTTCTCAGCTTCAGCTAATTCTTTTTTCAAGACGGCAGGATTGATGCGTTTAACTTCGATGACGGGCTCTTCTTCAACCGCACTGTCTTTGGCTTTTTGCTCTTTGTCTTTTTTACGTTCATCGCGTTTGGATTGGATTGTAAACTTGCGGTAATCTTCCAAATCGCCATGGAAATCTTGGACCTTGCCATCTTTAACCAGCCATAAACGGTCAGCGACGCGTTCGACCATGTTGGGGTCGTGGCTGACGATGACGATAGCCCCTTCATACGCGTTCAACGCACCGACCAAGGCTTCGCGGGCTTCGATGTCCAAATGGTTGGTCGGTTCATCCAGCAACAATAAATGAGGCGCGTCAAAACTCATAAATGCGAACAGCAATCGTGCTTTTTCACCACCACTTAAAGCGGCGATTTTGTTATCCGATAAGTCTTTGCCGAAACCAAACGCGCCTAGTTTGGCCCGTGCCGAGGATTCAGACGCATCCGGATTTTTCTTTCGCATGATATCCAGCATCTCGAAATACGGTGTCGAATCCAAAT
>JANODM010000077.1:0-1915 GCA_031412695.1 Alphaproteobacteria bacterium | reverse complement strand
GCTGATCTGCGGCTCTTCCTCGCGCGGGATGGCGAGCAGGGACAATAGCCCGATGACCAGCGCCGCGAGCAGCAGCAGCGGTGTCAGCGGCGACTGGATGGTGGCGCGGGTCAGCCGGCCGGAAAGCCCGAGATTGACGGTTTTCGTGGTCACCTGGCAGCACCCGCCACGCGGAAGATCGTATCGCCGGCGCCGACGCCCGACAGGATTTCGACGGTCTTTGTCCCCGGCACGGCAGTGATCTGTACCGGCACGGCACTGACCGTGTTGCCGGCAACAACGTCGACATAATCGACGCCGAAGCGCGTCGAAACAAAGCTGCGTGGTACGACGATGGCGCTGCGGCGACCGGTTTCGATGGCAACGCCGACGCGGCGGCCAATGAAGCGTTCGGACAGGCCGGGCAGGCTGGCATCGGCCATCGCCTGGCCGCCACTGATCGCCGGATATATCTGGACGATCTGGCCGGTGCGGGCACCGTCGATCGGTTCGGTTAGCGTCACCGGTGCGCCGATGCGCAGGCTGCCGGCGAGCGATTCCGGCAGCATCAGCCGCAGCACAGGTGGCCCGGCTGTGATGGTGGCAATCGACTGGCCGGGTGACACGACGGATCCGGCCGGCACATCGGCGCGCAACACTCGGCCGCTGGCCGGTGCCAGGACGGCGCCTTGGCCGACGATGCTGGCGCTCGCACCCTGCTGGGCCCGCGCGGCAGCAGCGCGGGCATCAGCGGCACGCGCCGTGGCCACCGCGGTGTCGAGCCGCGCCTTCGCATAGACCTTGTTGCGATAGAGATCCTCAATCCGGGCGAGTTCGGCGCGGGCGCGAATGGCTTCGGCATCGGCGGCGGCAACTTGGGCGCCAGCAGCGCTGGCTTCAAAGCCGAGCCGGCTGTCGGTCACCGTGGCGATGCGCTGGCCCCGCGCCACGCTGTCACCGGCGCGCACCTTCAGATCGACGAGGGTTCCCGGAATACGGGCGCGGGCATCGGCCTGGTCGCGGCTGGTGATCTCGGCCGACACCGCTCTCATGTCGGAGATTTCGGTCGGTGTCAGTTTGATCTGCTGGCCGGCGGCCATTGCCGTCGTGACCGGTGCGTCAGCCTTTTTTGCATCGCAAGCGGGCAGCGCGAGAAGCGCTGCCCCAACCAGCCATAGCGGTCTTGCCCTGGAAATCGCCATGCCTATCGTGCCCATGCCCCGCGCCGTCAGCGAACCGTCGGCAAGCCGGCGGCCTTCCACGCAGCAAGACCGCCGCCGAGATGCGTATCGACCGCCGCCTTGGCACTAGCGCATTTGTCGAGTGCCATGCCCGAGCGCTTGCCGCCCGCGCATTGGAGCACGACGGTCTTGCCCTCGGCTGCTGGCACTGCCGCCGGGTGAAAGCTCGATAGCGGCGCGTTTATGGCGCCGGCGATATGTTCTGCTGCGAATTCGTTGGGCTCGCGGACATCGACAAGCGTCACCGTGTCGGCGGCGAGCATCGCCTGCAGCTCCTGCGCCGTCACTTCCTCATGGCTGGCGGTCTTTCCAAACCCGAACATGGTCGATCTCCCTATGCGTTGATGGGCTTTCAGTTTATGACTTGTATATATCACGTAAGTCTTATATTTAGTCAAGTACCTTCCCGGCGTCGATGAACGCCGGCGCAGATGGGGAGAGCGAAATGGCATTGCCAAAAATCATCGTGCTGGGCGCCGGACTTGGCGGCACAATCGCAGCCTATGAACTGCGCGCAAAACTCAAGAAGCGCGCCGAAATCATTGTTTTGGCAGAGTCGGAAGACTATTGGTTCGTTCCGTCCAACCCTTGGGTCGCGGTGCGCTGGCGCGAGCCGGAAGCGATTCGCGTCCACCTGCCGCCGATCTTCGCCGATCATGGCATCGGCTTTTCCGCCGTCGGCGCCAAGCGCCTTT
>JANODM010000076.1:0-8307 GCA_031412695.1 Alphaproteobacteria bacterium | reverse complement strand
TTTTTCATCGGATGCGGATGTTGGCCCGCAATTTTTTCGATACAGATCGTGCCTTCATGCGACGCTTTGTGCGCCAACCACGGAGCCCCCGCAACATCGCCAATGGCATAGACGCCTGGCTCATCCGTACGACCATAGCCATCGGCCACAATGCTGCCGCGGTCCAATTTCACTTTAGTCGTTTCTAAGCCGATATTTTCGGTGTTGGCGACAATCCCGACCGCCATGATGACACGGTCGAATGTTTGTTCCGTCGATTTGCCGTCTTGTTCAATTGTGGCAGTGACTGATTGGCCTTTTTTATCCAATTTTTTGACAGTCGCCTTGGTGATGATTTTCATACCTTGTTTTTCAAACGACTTTTTGACGATATCGGAAATTTCGGCGTCTTCCACAGGCAGGATACGATCCATGACTTCGACCAACGTGACATCCGATCCCATGTTCAAATAGAATGACGCAAATTCAGAACCGATAGCACCCGATCCGACGACCAATAATTTTTTCGGCAATTCCGTGGGCACTAACGCTTCTTTATAGGTCCAAATCAAATCACCATCCGGCTCCAATCCGGGCAAAACGCGTGCGCGTGCGCCTGTGGCAATAATGATATGCTTGGCGCCTAATTGCGTGCCTTTTTTCTCACCGTCAACGATTTCAACTTTGGCGGGACCGTTCAATTTCGCAAAACCGTCAAACACGGTAATCTTATTTTTTTTCATCAGATGTTTGATGCCCGCAACCAATTGCGCCGAAACACCACGTGAGCGTTTGACGACGTTGGCAAAGTCAATCTTGATATTGTCGGCAGAGAAACCGTATTCAGGCAAATGATGCAAAAGATGGTTGATCTCGGACGAGCGCAAAAACGCTTTTGTCGGAATACATCCCCAGTTGAGGCAAATCCCGCCTAAGTGTTCTTTTTCCACCAAAGCCGTTTTCATACCCAATTGGGATGCGCGGATCGCCGCAACGTAACCGCCCGGACCGCCGCCAATAATAACAACATCAAAAAATTCTGTGGTCATGATGACTTACCTTCTTGCTTATTAGATTCATTCCGCCATTCGCGGTCCAAACGATGTGACCAATCGATCAGCGTATTAAACACTTCATGCGCCATTGCTTCGGGGACAATCGTTTGCGACGCAAATTTTTCCGCCTGCTTTAACACAAACTCGCGGCGACCCGGATCGATGGTCGGCAAATTATTCGCCAGTCGAAACGCGCTTATTTTTTTACGCAAAGCTAGACGTTTGGCCAAAACATCGACAATTTCGCGGTCGACGGCATCTTGTTCACGACGCAGCGCATCCAACTCAGATAGGTCGCCACCAGGTTGTTTCAATTCCATCACGCCACCAATTCGGCAGGATGTTCCAACAGATGTTTTAAGGCTTGCAGATATTCGGCACCAACGGCCCCGTCGACGACGCGATGATCAACCGACAATGTCGCATGCATGATTGTTGCGATTTTGATTTCACCGCCGACGACAATCGGTGTTGGCTCTCCTGCGCCGACCGCCAGGATACAACCCTGGGGCGGGTTGATGATGGCTTCGAATTGTTTGATGCCGAACATGCCAAGGTTTGAAACCGAGAATGTACCGCCCTGGTATTCGGTCGGTTTAAGTTTGTTTTCACGGGCGCGCGCGGCCAAATCTTTCATCTCGTTCGAGATCTGTTCCATCGATTTCACGTCCGCACCTTTGACGATTGGGGTAATCAACCCTGTCGGTGTTGCAACAGCCACGGAAATATCCGCGACATCGTAATAAAGGATCGAATTGCCGTTCCACGACGCATTTGCCGCAGGAACTTTTTTCAACGCCACAGCCGAAGCTTTGATGATGAAATCATTGACGGAGGCTTTGTATTTTTCGCCAGCCGCTTTGTTTAGATCGGCACGCGCTTTGAGTAACGGGTCGATATTGACGGCGACCGTCAAATAGAAATGCGGCACGGTTTGTTTGGATTCCGTCAGGCGCGCGGCGATCACTTTGCGAACCGGCGTCACTTTTTCTTCGCGGTATTTAATACCTAATAGATCAGCTAGCTGTTTTGCATCCGGTCCTGTCGGCACTGGAGCAGCAGCGGGCGCAGCAGCACCTGCTCGCGGTGTAACACCGCCAGATTTAACAGCCGTTTCGACGTCTGATTTCAAAATACGTCCATGTGGGCCGGTGCCTGTCACTTTGGATAGATCAATATGATTTTGATTAGCCAGACGTTTGGCGACAGGAGAAACGAATACACGTCCACCCGTTGAAGCCACAGGCGCATTAGTGCGCGCTACGTTCGATGTGCCGGTGTTATTAGATGTAGGAGCAGATGATGGTGCGGAGGCTGCTGGTTTGTTTACATTCGCAGCAGAAGCAATAAACGCATCAATTGAATCAGCTTTTTCACCGTCTTCTAACAATACGGCGATCAACGAATTGACTGCGACATTTTCCGTACCCGCTGCGATCAAGATCTTTCCGATTGTACCTTCATCGACGGCCTCAACTTCCATCGTCGCTTTGTCAGTCTCGATTTCGGCCAAAACGTCACCTGCTTTGACTTTATCGCCCTCTTTTTTCTTCCAGGTTGCCAAAGTCCCTTCGGTCATCGTCGGGGAAAGTGCGGGCATCAGAATTTTTACAGGCATTTTATTTTCCTATTTATAACAAACTTCGCGACATGCGCTTACAATGTCTTCGACTTGCGGCAAGGCCAATTTTTCCAAATTCGCTGCATAAGGTAACGGAATGTTTTTCTGCGTGACGCGTTTCATCGGCGCATCCAAGTAATCAAAACATTCTTCCATCGCAATAGCCGCCATTTCCGAACCGATACCGCATACGGGCCAGCATTCTTCAACGGAAACCAAACGATTGGTTTTCATCACGCTTTCGGCGATGGTTTGCGTATCGATTGGACGTATGGTGCGCAAATTTATGACCTCGGCACTGATACCTTGTTCGGCCAAAATCTCAGCGGCCTTCATGGCTTTGCCGACCATGATTGCGTAGGCGACGATGGTGACATCCGTGCCGGTCCGTTCGATTTTGGCGCGACCGATCGGTAAAACAAAATCTTCGTCCGTCGGCACTTCAAACGACTGACCATACATGACTTCGTTTTCCAGGAAGATCACAGGGTTCGGATCGCGGATCGCCGCTTTCATCAACCCTTTCGCATCGGCAGCCGACCATGGCGCTAATACTTTTAATCCAGGAATATGGGCATACCATGACGCGTAATCCTGAGAGTGTTGCGCACCGACACGAGCCGCTGCACCGTTGGGACCACGAAACACAATCGGGCAACCCAACTGACCGCCTGACATATACAGTGTTTTCGCAGCCGAGTTGATAATTTGATCGATGGCTTGCATCGCAAAATTGAACGTCATGAATTCAACGATCGGACGCAGGCCGTTAAAAGCGGAACCGACGGCGATACCCGCAAAGCCTTGCTCGGTGATCGGCGTATCAATAACACGCTCAGGGCCGAATTCATCGACCATACCTTGCGAGATTTTATAGGCCCCGTTGTAATAGGCGACTTCTTCGCCCATCAAATAAATTTTCGGGTCTTTGCGCATTTCTTCGGACATTGCTTCGCGCAAAGCTTCACGAACCGTAATTGTTTTCACACCTTTGGCGTAGAATTTTTCTTCGTCCGATGCAGGGCGCGAATGGACCGTGCCTGTCGGTTTCGCGTCAGGTGCTTTGAGCGAGCAAGAAATCTGTTCATCCGGTTGCGGCGATTTCTTGGCTTGAGAATTGTCATTTACGAACGCATTAATCGCATCCGATTTCTCACCCTCTTCTAACAGCACGGCGATCATCGTATTGACGGCAACATTTTCGGTGCCTGCCGTGATCAAGATTTTACCAAGCGTGCCTTCGTCAACGGCTTCGACTTCCATTGTTGCTTTGTCGGTTTCAATTTCGGCCAACACGTCGCCAGGCTTGACTTTGTCGCCTTCTTTTTTCTTCCAGGTTGCAATCGTGCCTTCCGTCATGGTCGGAGACAAAGCTGGCATCAATACTTTAATCGGCATCGTTTATTCCTTATGCTTCAATCAATACATCAGTCCATAATTCCGACGGATCGGGTTCTGGGCTGCTAATTGAAAATTCTTCGGTCTCTTTAATCGTTTGCTTGATCTGTTTTTCGATTTTATCGAATTCAGCATCAGATGCCATTTCGTTTTCAATTAAAAAGGCTTTGAAATTCGTGATCGGGTCACGTTCTTCACGCATTTTATCGACATCTTCTTTGTTACGGTATTTCGCAGGATCCGACATCGAATGGCCGCGATAACGATAGGTTTTTACTTCTAGTAAAATCGGGCCATTCGTGCGTGCGTATTCAATCGCTTCGACTGCTGCATCACGCACAGCCAACACATCCATCCCGTCAACGACGCGACCAGGAATGTTAAAACCCTCACCGCGCTTGTACAATTCGCCTGCGGCGTGTCGTTCAACGGATGTGCCCATCGCGTATTCGTTATTTTCGATGATGTATACGACCGGTAATTTCCACAACGCTGCCATATTGAACACTTCATACACTTGGCCTTGGTTTGCGGCACCATCGCCGAAGTAACACAAGTTTACTTGGCCGTCTTTGTTATATTTATGCGTAAAGGCCAAACCCGTGCCAAGTGCAACGGATGCACCAACGATACCGTGACCGCCATAGAAATTCTTTTCGCGGCTGAACATGTGCATCGAGCCGCCCTTGCCTTTGGAATAACCGCCGATGCGTCCTGTCAATTCCGCCATGACGCCGCGCGGATCCATGTCGACTGCCAACATTTGGCCGTGATCACGATATGTCGTGATGACTGTATCTTTTTGTTGTTGCGCAGAGGTGAAGCCGACGACGACGGCTTCTTGGCCGATATACAAATGGCAAAAGCCACCGATCAAACCCATTCCGTAAAGCTGTCCGGCTTTCTCTTCGAAACGACGGATCAACAACATATCATGGTAAATTTTCAATGCCTGATCTTTATCAGGCAGGTGCTTGTACTTGCTGTTACGCAGGGTTTTCGAGGCCACGTTCAAATGCTCCATTTTTTCTTTCAACGCCGCACAAAATAAAGCTTTTCCGCCAAAAAGCGAGGGTCCGCGCATGGTGCAATGCGATAGGTTTTGATTTTTCGTAATTATTTATGATCGATGACGATTTCATCTTGTTGGGCATAGCCTAAGACACGGCGCGTCTGTTCATCGGCCATATCGCGGTCCAAGTTGTTTGGCCGCATTAATCTAACATCGGCGTCCAAGGCTTCGCGCTGGCCTTTTAGCAGCTGATAATCGTGTTTAGCTGTCATTTGACGCATTTCCAGACGTTGCAAAGCCAAATAGCCGTGCGGACCGAAAAGCATGTAAAAAGCGAAATAGAGCCCGAATGCACCCATAATCATGGTCGGCGCGAAATGGCGCAAGCGCGGTTGAACGATTGAGGCACGGCGATAACTCATGCGAATCACTATGAATCATGATGATTCGCGTGGCAAGCATTTTTTTAAAATTGAATCAAAAAAGACAAAAAACCTAAAAAACCGAAACCCCGGACTTGATCCGGGGTCTCTTGATCATTGTCAGACCCTCGCTTACGCAAGGGTTACGCTAACTTCTATTTGCGCTTCGCTTTGCCGCCCGGCAATGCTTTTAAAGGCGGTTTGTTGAGTTTGCTTGCGGTTTTTGTCGTCCCTGTTTTCTTGCCTGCTTCGGGTGGCGAACGCAAAATCGTGGTACCAGCATAGAATGCATCCGCACCTAACGACTCTTCGATACGCAGCAATTGATTGTATTTCGCCAAACGATCGGTACGTGCCAATGAACCTGTTTTAATCTGACCCGCATTTGTCGCAACAGCCAGATCAGCAATCGTCGTGTCTTCGGTTTCGCCCGAACGATGCGACAAGATAACGCCGAAACCTGCGCGTTTCGCCATTTCAATCGCTTGTAAGGTTTCGGTCAAGGTGCCGATTTGATTGACTTTGACCAAGATTGCATTAGCGGCTTTGGTGTCGATGCCGCGTTTCAAACGGATCGGATTTGTAACGAATAAGTCGTCGCCGACGATTTGAACTTTGTCGCCGATTTCAGCCGTCAATGCTGTCCAACCTGCCCAGTCGTCTTCGGACATGCCGTCTTCGATGGAGACGATTGGATATTTGCGCGTCAAGTCGGCCAAGTATTCGACCATTTGCGCGGACGTAAAGACTTTACCTTCGCCTTCCAGATGATATTTGCCGTTTTTATAGAATTCCGTTGCCGCAACATCCAACGCCAAAACAATGTCTTTGCCTGGCTTGTAGCCAGCAGCTTCGATCGCTTTGATGATGAAATCCAAAGCTTCTTTGGACGAACGCAACGCCGGAGCAAAACCGCCCTCATCGCCGACATTCGTATTATGCTTGGCGGCTTTGAGGAGTTTTTTCAACGTGTGAAAAACTTCTGCGCCCATTTGCATGGCATGCGACATGCTTTCTGCACCAATCGGCATGATCATGAATTCTTGGATATCGACCGGATTATCGGCATGTGCACCGCCATTGATGATGTTCATCAACGGCACAGGCAATGTATGGGCGAAAACGCCGCCGATATAGCGGTATAATTCCAAAGCATGATCTTCGGCTGCAGCTTTGGCGACGGCCATCGACACGCCTAGAATGGCATTTGCGCCGAGGCGTGATTTGTTGGCTGTGCGATCCAAATTGATCAATGCCGTATCGATTTCTTGTTGGAAGGTTGCATCAAATCCGACAAGCGTATCGAAAATTTCAGTGTTGACGGCTTGGATGGCTTTGCGCACGCCCTTGCCCATGTAACGCTTGGCGTCGCCGTCGCGTTTTTCCACCGCTTCGTGTGCACCTGTAGACGCACCCGACGGCACCGCTGCGCGACCAAATGCACCGCTTTCAAGCAAAACATCGACTTCGATGGTCGGGTTGCCGCGGCTGTCCAAGATTTCGCGGGCTTGGATGTCAATAATTTCGGTCATTTTTTATTTTCCTTTTACCAGATTATCAAGTTGTTTAAGGGTATGAAGCAAGGCAGGCATATCGTCAAGACGGACCATGTTCGGACCATCGGACGGTGCATTATCCGGATCATCATGCGTTTCGATAAATAAGCCAGCAACACCGACGGCCACCGCTGCGCGCGCCAAGGGCGGAACCATATTGCGGTCGCCGCCCGTGCTGTCACCTTTTCCGGCAGGCTGTTGCACGGAATGTGTCGCATCGTAAATCACGGGATAACCCGTTTGTGCCATGATCGGCAACGAACGCATATCGTTGACAAGCGTATTATAGCCGAACGATGTGCCGCGCTCGCACAGCAAAATATTATCGTTACCGCTAGCGGAAATTTTCTTGGCGACATTCGCCATATCCCACGGCGCCAGGAATTGGCCTTTTTTAACATGGATGGCTTTACCTGTTTTCGCCGCCGCCACCAGCATATCGGTTTGACGGGACAAAAACGCAGGAATTTGCAAAATATCGATGCCCGCTTCGGCGACGATGGCGCATTGTTTTTCGGTATGCACATCGGTGATAACAGGACAACCAAGTTTCGTACGGATCTCATTCAAAATTACAAGTCCTTATTCCATGCCTATACCGCGCGCACCATTGATCGAGGTGCGGTTTGCTTTGACGTAGGATGCTTTGAATATAAACGGTATGTCCAGCGTGTCAGCGATGTCGGCAACACGTTGCGCAAGACCCATCGCATGATCACGGCTTTCGATTTGGCACGGGCCCGCAATAAGCACAAAAGGCGTTTCGTTGTTGAAACCGACTTTGCCGACGGAAACTGTTCTTTGCTTGATCGTCATGAGAAAACCTTGGGGGAAACCTATGTTTTATGATGAACAGACTTTAAGCTAAAATGCCCAGAAAACAAGAGGGAAACCGCATCACTATGCAGCATCCAACGCTGATAAATCACTATTAAACGTCGCGGCTTTGCACCAAAGCAGCACCGATAAACGATTTGAATAACGGATGCGGATCAAAGGGTCTTGATTTCAATTCAGGATGAAATTGAACCCCGATAAACCACGGATGATCATGACGTTCGATCATCTCAGGTAATTTTCCGTCCGGTGACAGACCTGAAAAAACTAGGCCTGTTTTTTCCAGTTTTTCTTGGAAATTTACGTTGACTTCATAGCGGTGACGGTGACGTTCGGAAATCGAAGGCGATGCATAGACTTTTTCAGCCAAAGACCCCGATTTCAACACGCATGGATAAGCCCCCAAGCGCATCGTCCCGCCCAGATC
>JANODM010000075.1:0-6768 GCA_031412695.1 Alphaproteobacteria bacterium | reverse complement strand
ATTAAACGTGTTGAAACGCCCCATGATGTCGTATGAACATGCTCTAATTCACCTTTTTCATTTTGAAAGCTGATATTTGATGCTTTGGCGAATGTTTGACCGAGGTAATGAGATGTGCCCATCTGCAACGCACGACCATCTTGCATCATGCTTTCCATTGTGTACGTATCAACAGCACCTGGAAATTTTTCATCTTCGGATTTTTTGCCCAAAATAACCGGAATCATCATCGCATCTTCGACCAAAGCGCGGTATTGCTCCAACATCAACAATGTTTCATCTTCGGCTTCTTGTTGCGTCGCATGTGCCGTATGGCCTTCTTGCCACAAAAATTCACTTGTGCGCAAAAACAAACGCGTGCGCATTTCCCAACGAACCACGTTTGCCCATTGGTTGATAAGCAAAGGCAAATCGCGATAAGACTGAATCCAATTTGAAAAACACTCTGAGATGATCATTTCCGAAGTCGGGCGAACAACTAACGGTTCATCCAGTTTGCCATCAATCTCAAGTTTGCCGTTTTTATTCGTCAACTTGGTATGCGTAACCATCGCCATTTCTTTGGCAAAACCATCGATATGTTGCGCTTCTTTTTCAAAAAGACGTAACGGAATAAAAAGAGGGAAATAGGCGTTCTCATGGCCCGTATCTTTGATTTTTTTATCAAGGATGTCGCGGATTCGTTCCCAAATGCCGTAACCCCACGGTTTGATAACCATGCATCCGCGCACCGAGCTGTTTTCGGCCATGTCGGCGGCAGTAATAACTTCCTGGTACCAATCGGGATAGTTGCTTTGGCGGGTGGCTGGTAGGGTCATGGAATCCTCAGTTTATTAACTTTTACACTCTGTTTATAGGCAAAACGCGGCTTGCAGGCAACGGGGCAAACCCCTAGGTTAACACCATCGGAGAACCTTATGTTAGAAACCTTTGTCGCCGGGCGGTATTTACGCGCCAAACGCCAGGAAAGCTTTATTTCCGTGATTGCGGGATTCTCGCTGGTCGGCATCGCTTTGGGTGTTGCCACCCTGATTATCGTCATGTCCGTCATGAACGGCTTTCGCCAAGAGCTAGTCGGACGCATTTTAGGCCTGAACGGACATTTGAACGTTTTTGCGGCCCAAGGGTCCATCCCAGATTACGATTATCAAAC
The DNA here is from genome assembly GCA_031412695.1 of Alphaproteobacteria bacterium. Taxonomy (GTDB): domain Bacteria; phylum Pseudomonadota; class Alphaproteobacteria; order Micavibrionales; family SZUA-601; genus JAQGJA01. The sequence continues at coordinate 5,615 of JANODM010000075.1, read as the reverse complement.
CTCCTTGATCCAGGGCTTGCCGGGCATCACATCAGTTATCCCTGTGATCGAAGGCCAAGCCTTGATTACGCATAACGGATCGGCGACCGGTGCCGTCGTGCGCGGTGTGGCCCCGAGTGATTTGCAAAAAAAGAAGTTATTATATGATGCCGTTGATCGCGAACAACGCGCGAACTTTAAAGACAATAATATTTTAATCGGTGTGGAATTAGCACGTCGTTTAAATCTGCGCATCGGTGACGTGCTGACATTGATCAGTCCGAAACCGAAAAATACGCCATTCGGCTCCATGCCCAGAAGCAAAGCATTCCGTATCGGCGGCATTTTTGATGTCGGCATGTTCGAGTATAACAGCAGTTTTATTTTCATGCCGCTGGAAACGGCTCAACTTTTCTTCGAATTGCCTGAACGTGCTTCGATGTTGGAACTCACCACGGATGATCCTCAAAAAATCGACGGCCAAAAAGCTCTTGTGCAACGACGCTTGGGCGACGGACATCGTGTGCGCGATTGGAAAGACAATAACACCAGCTTTTTCGGCGCGTTACAGGTTGAACGCAATGTCATGTTCCTGATCTTGACGCTGATTATTCTTGTGGCGGCGTTTAATATTGTGTCGTCGCTTATTATGTTGGTCAAAGACAAATCACGTGACATTGCGATTTTACGTACGATGGGCGCAAACAAAGGCCAGGTTTTGCGGATATTTCTTATTACAGGGGCCAGTATCGGCGTAGTCGGGACGGTTGCAGGGTCCCTGTTGGGGATTTTGGTAACGACGAATTTAGATGTTATCCAAAAAGCGTTAGAATGGTTGACGCAATCAAAACTATTTCCTGCAGAAATTTATTTCCTCAGCCGTTTACCGGCGATCATCGATTGGCACGAAGTTATCACCGTGATCGTGATGGCGTTAGTTTTATCGTTCGGAGCGACCTTATACCCGGCTTGGCGTGCGGCCAAGCTCGATCCGGTGGAGGCGTTGCGCTATGCTTAAGAATGTTTTGGAACTGCAACATGTCCGACACAGCTATCCTGAAGGAGATTCAGGTCGTCTGCATATTTTAAATGACGTGACCTTGCACGTCGCATCAGGTGAAATCGTTGCATTGATGGGTCGTTCGGGATCGGGTAAATCGACATTACTACACATGGCAGGTTTGTTAGACAAACCCGAAGGCGGCAATGTCGTTCTGGATGGCAATATCGTCGGCAGTTCCGACGATGATACGCGCACGAAATTGCGTCAGCGTTATATCGGGTTTGTGTATCAATTCCATCATTTGTTGCCTGAATTTTCGGCATTGGAAAACGTGATGCTGCCGCAAATCGCAGCAGGCGTAACAAAAGCTGCCGCCAAAGAACGCGCGCAGTATTTATTGGAATCTGTGCGATTAAAAGAACGTGTAAAGCATCGCCCATCACAATTATCGGGTGGTGAACAACAACGTGTCGCAATCGCCCGTGCATTGGCGAATAAACCTAAATTATTATTGGCCGATGAGCCGACGGGAAATTTGGATCCTGAAACATCCGATATCGTTTTCGAAGTTTTTATGAACACGATCCGCCAAGAAGGTGTCGGCGCCTTGATTGCCACGCATAATCCTGAATTGGCTCGCCGTATGGACCGTTTATTACAGCTTGATCACGGCAAGGTCGTCTGACGATGTCGGGCACGGCACCGTTTATCCACTTGCGTGTGCACTCGGCGTATTCATTGGCCGAAGGTGCGATCAAGATCAATAAATTGCTGGACAGCGTCGTAGGTCAGCAAATGCCTGCAGTTGCCGTTACGGACACGAATAATTTATTCGGTGCGATGGAATTTTGCCTCAATGCGGTTAAGAAAGGCATCCAGCCGATTATCGGCTTGCAAGTCTGTTTTGAGTTGCCTCACGAACAGGTTAAGGGCGCGGTTAAACAAAAACCGGTCATTCTCCCCATCGTGTTGTTGGCTCAAACTCAACAGGGCTATTTCAATCTGTCCAAATTGAACAGCCGCATGTACACGCAAAAAGATCCGATGGATGACGTCAAAGTCACCTTGCATATTTTACAAGATTTGACCGAAGGGTTGATTTGTTTGACAGGGGGCGCGACAGGCCCGATTGCACATTTATTGAAAGAACAAAAGCCGGATCAAGCTGAAAAGCTGTTGAAAGAATTTCATCGTCTATTCGACGGGCGTTTATACGTCGAGTTGACGCGCCACGGTCAATGGAGCCGCAAAATCGATCGTCAACAGATCGAATTGGCGCACAAACTGAATATTCCGTTGGTTGCTACAAATAACGCTTATTTCTTACATAAAAAATTCTATGAAGCGCATGATGCGTTGCTGTGTATTGCCGACGGACGCTATGTCACGGAAACCGATCGCCGTCGTGAAACGCCAGATCATTATTTGAAATCCGCTGATGAAATGATCTCGTTATTTCATGATGTGCCCGAAGCGATTGAAAACACGGTACGGATCGCCAAGCGTTGCCATTATTTTCTTAAAGAGATCAAACCACAATTGCCGACTTTTGTCAGTGACCGCGGGTTCAGTGAAGAACAAGAAATTCGCGCTCAAGCCGAAGAGGGCCTGACATGGCGGTTGGAAAATTATATTTACCCGACGATAGCCGATGTCTCAAAACATGCCGAAATCAAAAAACAATATACTGACCGTTTGCGTTTGGAATTGGATATCATCATCAAGATGGGATTTCCTGGCTATTTTTTGATCGTGGCCGATTTTATCAAATGGTCCAAAGCGAATAATATTCCTGTCGGCCCGGGCCGCGGTTCCGGTGCGGGCTCGACGGTCGCATGGGCGATGCAAATTACTGATACTGACCCTATTCCTTATGGTTTGCTGTTCGAGCGTTTTTTAAATCCCGAACGCGTTAGCATGCCTGACTTTGATATTGATTTCTGTCAGGACCGCCGCGACGAAGTTATCGCCTATGTACAAAAAAAATACGGCAAAGAACGCGTCGGCCAGATTATTACGTTCGGTGAACTCAAAGCCCGCGCCGTCGTGCGGGATGTGGGACGTGTTTTGCAAATGCCGTACGGCCAGGTCGACCGTATCAGCAAAATGATCCCGAACAATCCGGCAAAACCAACGACGTTGCAAGAAGCAATTGACGGCGATCCCGAACTGAAACGTCTCAAGGAACAGGATGACGCCGTTGGGCGATTGCTGGAAATCGGTTTGCAGTTGGAGGGGTTATACCGTCACGCATCGACGCACGCGGCGGGGATTGTTATCGGCAATAAACCGCTGGATGAAATCGTACCGCTCTATCAGGATCCGCGCTCGACAATTCCCGCGACACAATATAATTTGAAATACATCGAACAAGCAGGTTTGCTGAAATTCGACTTCTTGGGTCTAAAAACGCTGACGGTTTTGCAAAAAGCGCTGGAATTCGTCAAAGATTCGACGGGTCAGGATATCGATCTGCTGAAACTGCCGTTCGACGACGAAAAAGTGTATGCCTTGTTCCGCGAAGGCCGCACGAACGGGATCTTCCAGTTTGAAAGCAGCGGCATTCAAGAAGCAATGAAACAAGTCAAACCGACGCGTTTCGAAGATTTAGTCGCGCTGAATGCGTTGTACCGTCCCGGTCCGATGCAGAATATCCCGCAATACGGCAAAGTTAAAAACGGCCAGGCTTTGGCGGAATATCCGCATCCCAAAATCCAACACGTTCTGGAAGAGACCTACGGCATCATGGTCTATCAGGAACAAGTCATGGAGATTTCCAAAGTCTTGGCGGGTTATACCTTAGGCGGCGCCGATTTATTGCGCCGTGCCATGGGTAAAAAGATCAAATCTGAAATGGATGCGCAACGCAAAGTCTTTGTCGACGGTGCGATCAAAACCAGTAGTGTTTCCGAAGATCAAGCCAATTATGTTTTCGATTTGATGGCGCGTTTCGCCGATTATGGTTTCAACAAGTCGCACTCGGTCGCTTATGCGATGATTGCGTATCACACGGCGTATTTGAAAACCAATTATTCCGTCGAATTCATGGCCGCGTTGATGACGCTGGACTTGCAGGATACGGACAAGCTGACGATGTACGCCCAAGACTTGCGGCGCATGAATTTGCAGCTTTTGCCACCCGATATCAATAAATCCATGCCGCATTTCGCCGTAGAAGTTCTGCCGGACGGGACCAAGGCCGTGCGTTATGCGTTTGCAGGATTAAAGGGTGTCGGCGTTCATGCCATGCAAGATTTGGTCGCTGAACGTGAGAAGGCGGGGCCGTTTAAAGATCTGGCCGACTTCGTGCAACGCGTAAACGCCCAAAGTTTCAGCCGCAAACAACTGGAAGTATTGTCCAGTGCAGGGGCGTTTGACAGTTTTGACATCACGCGTGCCGCCATGCATCAAGCGTCCGATTATCTGATGCGCCGCATTAACCGCCGCCAAGCCGAAGCCAATAGTGGACAGGTCTCTTTGTTTGCCGCCAGCCCGCATGTTGCCGTTGAGGAGCCGTTGAATATGCCCGATACGTCGGAATGGCCCGCGTTGGAAAAATTGCAGCAAGAATTTTCCGCCGTCGGATTTTATTTATCGGCGCATCCGGTCGATAGTTATGAAGAATGGCTAGCGAAAAAAGGCTATATTGATTACCGCCAATTGCTGGAAACTCGTCCGTTGATCCCATCGGCGCGCATTGCCGGTGTCGTGATTAAGAAGCAGGAAAAGCGATCCGAGCGTGGGCGTTTTGCGTTCGTCACAATTTCCGATCGTACCGGAGTATTCGATATTACTGTGTATTCGGAACCATTGTTGCAATACCGCGATTTATTCGAAGCGGGTAAATTGCTGTCGTTGACCTGCGATATTAAATGGATCGAAGATGAACCGCGCCTCATTTTACGGGCCGCGTCATTGCTGGATCAGGCCATCGCCCGCACCATCAGCCAAGTGCAGATTGTGCTGACACCAAAAGCCGATGTGCAAAAAGTTACCCGTTATCTGTCGCAATGCCGCCAAGGCAATATCAAAGTCACGATGGATGTGCCGTTGCAATCACAGGCTGGTACGACAGCAGTCATGAAATTCCCGCACGGTTTGATGCTGCAAGAACCTGATCTGAATATGCTGCGCAGTTTCTCCGGCGTTGAAGTGTTAGTGCAATGACCGACCAAACTATCCGTGTTGGTTTAAGCATCGTTATTTTAAATCCGCAGGGAAAAATTCTGGCAGGCAAGCGAAAAGCCCAGCATGGTTTCGGAACATGGGGATTGGCGGGCGGTCATTTGGAATTCGGTGAAACCTTTGAAGAGGGTGCCATTCGCGAAACCTTGGAAGAAGTTGGTTTGGAATTGCGCGATATAGAAATCCTGTGCACCACGAATAATTTCTTTGATAACCGTAAAAAACACTATGTGACGATCTTTCTTATCGGACATGTGTCGGATGATCCGCCGCAAATCCTTGAACCGGATAAAGTTGAAACATGGGAATACTTTGATTCTTTATATACTCTGCCGCAACCTCATTTTTTGCCGTACGCCGAGGATATCGATCAGCAACTGATTGAGGCTTATGCAGAGAAATATCTGTAATCATTTTGTGTCATCCCTGCGCAGGCAGGGATCTACGG
>JANODM010000074.1:0-4152 GCA_031412695.1 Alphaproteobacteria bacterium | reverse complement strand
CAAGAACGTATTACATCGACAAACAAAGGGTCGATTACATCCGTTCAGGCGATTTACGTTCCTGCCGACGACTTGACCGATCCTGCACCCGCGACGTCTTTCGCACACCTTGACGCATCAACCGTTTTGAACCGTAAAATTGCTGAGATGGGGATTTATCCTGCGGTTGACCCGCTTGACTCCACATCGCGCGTTTTGGATCCTCGTGTTGTCGGTGAAGAACACTATGCTGTTGCTCGCGAAGTCCAAGGCGTTTTGCAAACGTATAAATCATTGCAAGATATCATCGCGATTTTGGGTATGGATGAATTGTCCGAAGAAGACAAATTGGTCGTCGCTCGTGCGCGTAAAATTCAACGTTTCTTGTCACAACCGTTCTTCGTCGCCGAAGTCTTTACGGGTACTCCTGGTAAATTCGTACCGTTGGAAGAAACCATCAAAGGCTTCAAAGGCATCGTGGCCGGCGAATACGATCACTTGCCTGAAAACGCATTCTACATGGTTGGTACGATCGAAGAAGCCGTCGAAAAAGGTCGCAAGATCATGGATGAGGGCAAGTAATGGCCGAAAGCTTTCTCGTCAACGCGCGCCAATTCAAATTCGAAATGGTCGCGCCTGAAAAAGTCGAGATTACCGCTCAGGAAGAGCGCGTGATGTTGCCTGGCGAAGAGGGCGATTTCACTGTGATGGCCGGACACACGCAACTATTGGCGGGTTTGCGTCCCGGTGTTGTGTCGGTCTATCACAGCAACCACGTCGTGCGTTATTTCATCTCGGGCGGGTTTGCCGATATCGGTAATCAACATTGCACGGTTTTGACGCCGCATGTGACCCCTGTGACACGTCTTGTGGCGGATCGTCTTGAGCGCGATATTCAATACCACGAAGATAATCTGGCGACCTTGACTGAAACGACGGAAATCGATCGTTTAAAAGCGGAATTGGTCATCATGCACGCCAAGCTTGAAGCCGCACAAAAATATAACGCTTAATATCAGCTATTCTTGTGATGTGTATCGACGCGGATAAAACGCGGTTGTGTACGGAATTCTTTCATCGTCGGACAACCTGTGTAACTCATCGACAGGCGAACGCCTTCCAATAAATCACCAATGATATCGGCTGCAGTACCTGTCGGGTTTTTACTCATGCTTTCGGTTGTATTCATAAGCAACGTTCCCAACATCGCGGATGATGCACCACTAGCCAATGACTTTGCCAAATCGCCAGGTGTGCGAATGCCGCTTCCAGCGATGACGGGAATATCACGCATCATACATGTTTCCGTTACATCCATTAATGCCGTCAAAGACGGTACGCCCACGCCCGCCATCAAGCGTGGTGTGGAGGTTGATCCGACACCGACACCGACTTTGACGCCGTCTGCGCCTGCGTCGATTAAGGTCAAAGCTCCTTCGGAGGTCGCAATATTTCCCGCAATCACGTCGACATTGCCGCTGCGTTGGCGGCGAATAAACGTGACCATATCGATAACGGATTTATGATGTCCGTGTTGATCGTCTATAATAATGGCGTCGACGCCTTCGTCGATGAGTGCACTGACGCGGTCAAAATGTTCTTCGCCCACACCAACAGCTGCAGCTACGCGTAAGCATCCATTCGCATCAATCGCTGCATGCGGTGATTTTTTGGATTTATCTAAATCAGCAGCCGTAATCATCCCGACGCAGCGTTGGTTTTCATCTACGACGATCAGGTGTTTGACGTTTTTTTCTTTCATGATTTTCTCGGCATCACGGATATCCGCCTTGGATGACAAGGTCACCATATTTTCTTTGGTCATCAACGATCCCGCTTCGGCGGAAAGATCGGATGCTTTTTTCAGATCACTATGCGTGATGATGCCTAAAACCGCTTTTGTCGTTGAGTCAATTACCGGAATACCCGAGATATCATAGCGTGTCTGTATATCTGCGACTTCTGCTAAGGACGTCTCAGGAAAAACAGACATCGCGCCGCGATTGATACGCGATTGAAAACGTTTCACTTTGCGAATTTTCTCTGCTTGTTTACCTGGAGCCATATTGCGATGTAAAACACCGATCCCGCCAAGCTGCGCCATCAAAATTGCCATGGCTTCTTCGGTAACACTGTCCATCGGTGCTGAAATAAGGGGAATGTTCAACGCAATATTTTTACTGAGGCGCGTGCGCACATCCGCTGTGTTCGCTAATACGGTAGACGCCGCAGGAACCAATAAGACGTCGTCAAACGTCAGCGAGACATTCGGCACGATACGTTCGGAAAAAGACAGCGGCATAAAACCCTCGAAAAGCGAGTTAGTTGGCTGATTTTAGTATAAAAAGTCTTAATTTTTTGATACTGGGCCGACTTTGAATCCCGTGCAAACGACATAAAGTTCGGGCGATTCTTTGCGACTAGCGTCGGGTTTGACGTGTTTAACAGCTTTAAACCGTTTCTTGAGTTTTGCCAGCAAGGTTTTTTCCGTGCCGCCTTGAAATACTTTGGCGATAAAGGCTCCATTCGGACCCAAGACGCGTTCGGCAAAATCCCATGCTAATTCGACCAAATAAACGGTGCGGATATGATCGATGGATCGTTGACCCGTCGTGTTGGCCGCCATGTCAGATAAAACCACATCGACCTTTTTATTCCCCAGTAATGCGATCAATTCATCAAAAAAAGCATTCTCGGTGAAATCGCCTTGTAAAAATTCGCAGCCGGGTAAGGGGGTCATTTCCAAAATATCGGTGGCAATCACGCGTCCTTTGCCTTCCAACGATTTTGTACGGTCGATGGCGATTTGCGTCCAACTTCCCGGTGCGGCGCCTAAGTCAACGACAATTGAGCCTGGTTTCATGACTTTGATTTTGTCATCGATCTCGATGATCTTATAGACGGAACGAGCGCGATAGCCATCTGATTTCGCTTTTTTCACGAACGGATCATTCAATTGCCGCTCAAGCCAACGCGCAGAAGATACGGTGCGCTGAGCATTTGTTTTGACGCGGATCTTTTTATTTTTTGCGCCGCGACCGGAGAGGGAAGGTGTTTTTTCTTTTGTCATGACGTTTATCGACAATCTATAATGGTAAAGTGATTACAAGGCGTAAACCGCCCTGGGGAGATGTATCAAGAACCAGCGTGCCGCCATGCGATTGAACGATATCGCGTGCAATCGTGAGCCCCAAACCAGTGCCTTCGATATCTTGATTACGTGCGCTGTCTAATCGCTGAAACGGTTTAAAAACGTCATCGCGAAGGTGATTAGGAATACCGAGTCCTGCGTCGTCAAACGTGACTTCGGCATGGCGCGATAATTTGTGCAACGTGATATGCGAATTTTTAGCATAAAGCCGTGCATTGTCCAGGATATTACCGAATACGCGCAGCATGGCATCAGGTCGTATGGCCAAGATAATCGGCTCACCCGGGAATTCTGTCGTAACGTTATGGCCGTGACGTTGAGCGTCGGCAATCGCTTGGTGTAAAAGATCGCCAATATTATACAACACCGGATTTTCAATACTTTCGCCTTTGGCGAAATCCAAATATGAACGGATCATACCTTCCATTGCGGCGATATCATCACGCATCAGATTCGTTTCATAATTCGAAGGTAACATCGCAAGCTGCAGTTTCAAACGGGTAAGGGGCGTGCGCAAATCATGCGAAACACCTGCCAGCATTTCAGTTCTTTGTTTGATTTGACGTTTTAACCGATCGCGCATTTCCAAAAACGATACGGCGGCTTGTCGTACTTCACGTGCACCACTTACCTTGAAATCGGGACTATCAAGACCTTTACCGAATTGTTCGGCAGCATAAGCCAGATTTTTGATCGGTTTGACCTCGTGAATCCGATAGGAAAAGCCGGGCTTGCCGTAGCTGTGTTAACGGCAATCAGGCAGGTTTCGATTCTCCGGTTCGCTGGTCACGTTATGACTCCTGGAACGTTCATTGTTGCGTTGAAGATGGCTGACTCGTGATGCGTTCGGAATCTGTCTTGTACTACTTTTGAGAATCCTAGAGGTCGAGACCATGCAGCGCAGAGAATTTCTAAGTATGTCCGCCGCAATTGCTGCCACATCAATAGGAGCGCTAGTGAAGGCAGACGTTAGACCCTGTCCGCCTTCAACGATGTCCGTTCTTGGTAATTCCTCGGTCACA
>JANODM010000073.1:0-4167 GCA_031412695.1 Alphaproteobacteria bacterium | reverse complement strand
ATTCGCCTTTAAGAGCACACATTAGTGGACAGTTATAATCGGCACCCTGGTGTTTCACTGATCCACCACTTCTGGCAACGCCGGGTCTTCTACGGCAACCGAAACTTGTTCCATCCAATGCCGTAACACCTGGAGGACCGCAAGTAGGTTGGGTAATCACAACCGCTTGGACAGGAAAAGATAAAAATAATCCCGCTGTTGCGATGAATAAGCCAAATAAAAAAATCGTCTTAGCGTTCAAGTTCATAACGCCCCGTTTGCGAATTTATCGAATAAACGGCTGTACGCACAGCCAGTGTATCGGATGTGTGGGTGATAATGTCTGCATAACCTGGAGAGGCTGTTCGCGCAAAAACAATATTTTGAAACGAAAGAAATTTAACCAAAAGTTGCAACGGTTTTCCAATCTGGAATGGCGCATAAATTAGAACGGGACACAAACGCGAGTTTTTCAAGTCACAGATATTCGTGCCCTCCTCATCTTCGGCTGTAGTAACAATGATTTCTTTTTTTCCGTCATTGTTCAAATCATATTCCAGATATTCATATGCCGGAACACGCCCTTCTATTTGATAAAATTCGGCGAAGACGGATTTCAAAGTTTCTGTAATCGCTATGGATTGAGGCAAGAAAGGATTTTCAGGCTTGAGCATTCGATATGAAACCGCCTGAAAATTCTCGCCGCCTTTTGGAAAAATGGCGTAATAAATATTCAACAAAAACACGCCTGTCTTGGACGGTTCCATCTTGCGCGCCTGGAAAATCACGCGCGCTTTTTCTTTGTTGGCGTAATAGACCAAATGCGGACAACCCGTCGGAATTTCAACGCATGTCGTAAACGATCCGACACGGATCACCAGATCGTCTTTTTGATCATTATCCATGTCGATGACTTTAAACGTCGCTTGATCAGATCCCGCAATAGATTTGGCGGTGGCCATGTCACGTTCAGTCAAGAATTTTTGGACGACAGGCGGGGCTTCATTCCAAAACGTCCAAGTCAGACGCTTGCTTTTACTTTCGAATATTGCGGTATTGCGGTCGGTCGGCCGTTGGGCGTTGCCTAAAGGGACGGCATTCGTTTTCGACGCTTTAAAAGATGCTGTGCTTTTTTCAACTAAGGCACCTGGGGCTTGCGCCGGTACGGAACCTGCCGCCGACGTTAAAAACAATGCGCAAAGAAGAACGACGAACGAGCGTGACATGGACAGGACACCTTAATGAAACAATTTTAGCATATTTTTATGGACATGAAAAGCAACTTCGCATCGAAATCGCCGAGCCAAGACCGATTAACGCGCGTTTTCGTCCCTGCGGCGCGCAAAGCCTTCGACCCCGATATCGTCCAAGGTAATGGATTCGATCCGGTCGATCCGGTCTTCTTCTGCTTGATCGCGACGCTCTTGCGTCACTTCCAATTTCTTGACTTCCAAATACGCTTCTTGCACGACAATGGTTGCCGCCTGAACTTCTTGTTGTTTTTGACCGATATCGATATCGATCGCATCGCAGCGTTCCAACGTTTTAGTCAAGTAAGGTCCGAAAGAGCGTGCGACTTCAATATCCACCGACGCTAGATTTTTTTCACGCGCCAGATCATCCAGCATTTTTCGTTTGGTCGCAATCAGCATCTCTAGCTGCGTATTCAATACGGCAAGATGTTTACGTTTATCATCTAATTCGTGACGTTTGAAACGGATCAAACTATGGAGTTCAGCCATGCTCGCCCTCCGCCATTTGTGCAGATGGCCATTCAACGCCTAAAATCGCGGCCAATTGTGCATAGCCGTCCGCAAGTGATGTTTGCTCGTAAGGGCTTTGTTTTAAAAACGCCTCAATCCCGTCATACAGCAAAATCGCACGATCGACTTTTGGATCGGATCCGCGACGATACGCACCAAGGCGAATAAGTTCCGCCATGTCTTCATACAGCGCTAAAATTTCGCGTGCATGTTGAATCAAATTATTTTCCGCATCCGAATTACATTTCGGCAAAGCACGAGAGACGGATTTCAACACGTTGATTGCCGGGTAACGCCCGCGTTGCGCAATGGCGCGATCTAACACGATATGTCCGTCAATAATGCCGCGCACCGCATCGGCGATGGGTTCGTTATGATCGTCACCTTCGACCAACACCGAAAACAAGCCCGTGATATTACCTTCGTTTTTCGGACCAGGCCCTGCGCGTTCCAATAATTTCGCAAGTTCCGTAAAGGTCGTTGGCGGATACCCTTTTGAGGTGGGGGGCTCGCCCGCACTTAATCCTATTTCACGCTGTGCCATCGCAAAACGTGTAACCGAATCCATCATGCAAATAACATGTTTTCCTTCACGACGAAAATATTCGGCAATCGCCATCGTGGTATAGGCTGCTTGACGGCGCATCAATGGCGGCTGATCGCCCGTTGCGACGACGACGATCGCACGCTTTAATCCTTCAGCACCTAAATCATCTTCCAAAAATTCCTGAACTTCTCGGCCACGTTCGCCGATCAATCCAATTACCGCAATATCAGATGCTTTGTCCGAACGCGCCAACATCGACATCAATGTCGATTTACCGACACCTGAGCCTGAGAAAATTCCCATACGTTGACCGCGGCACATGGTCAAAAATGTATTCAACGCACGCACGCCCAAATCGATTTTTCCCGCCATGCGTTGACGCTGATGTGCATCGGGCGGCGAGTCCCGTAAAAACGTAGGCAATACGCCGCGTTGTAAGCTTCCCAAACCGTCAACCGGATTTCCCAACGCGTCAACGACGCGGCCTAGCCACGCCTCGCACGGATAAATCATCGCGGGCTCGCCCATGACGGTCACGCGGCAGCCCAAACCGATACCTTCCAATTTTCCGAATGGCATTAACAAGGCTTTGCCGTCGCGGAAACCTACTACCTCGCCTAACAATTCATGTCCGGTCGTCGTGGTGATCGTGCACAAGCCGCCTACCGATACGGCCTGGGTCAGACCACGGACTTCGACCAACATCCCGGAAACAGCTGATACGCGACCATAAAACGTCGCGGACGGAATTTTTTCGATCTCGGATTCAAGGCGGCTTAAAAGGTCATTCATTCGCATAATTTGCGCGCGAAACGTGAAAAGGTCTTTAATAACGCATTTTGTTACAAGAGCCTTGAAAAACCGATATAAAATTAATTTGCCTCAAATTTTATGGAATATTAAGGAATTTTTGACACAATGGATGAACATTAGGGTATGACCCGCAAAAAGACGTCAGACGATTTAAATAACCTCATAGGACTATTCGATATGCAGCCGCTTTACACGATGCCCGTCCCCCCTAACGACAACAGCCCGGATTTCGTTTATCATCAAGCCTTTGTCCATGCGATGAACCGCATCGAGACCCCTACTATCGCCCTCAAATTACGTCAAGCTATCGAAGACACGGCCGATAAGACTAAAACTAGCCCGGCTCATATTGCCCGTCTTTTGGTCGATTACGGGTTGCGTGCCCCCCGCCATGCATTCCCCGACAGTTTTTTGGATTATATCGACAGCCGTCCCCAACCCAAACTTCATATCCTGCGCGCAGCACAAGATATGGATGTCACGGAACTCAAGAATTTTTGGCAGGCCCTTCACCCTCAACAGCGTGTTGAGGAAAGACTTCTCGAAAACGCGTAGCGCACAAACCTTCTCCGGTTTTGACTTTTGACCCCCTTTATCAAGGGGGTCTTTTTTTACTCATCTTTTTAACCTGGCGCAAAGGACGCGGCGCGTTTAATACAAGGCATGAACGTGCTGTATCAACGCTATGAAGAATCTATTGCGGATAAAACACTTGTGCCTGATGCGGCACAGGAAACGGCCGTGCTTGCGCTGGATGAATTATTAGCGCGCCTGACGGCGCCAAAAAAAATAGCGTTTTTTAAAAAGAAAATGCCGATCAAAGGACTCTATTTATTCGGGTCGGTCGGACGCGGCAAAACCATGCTGATGGACTGGCTTTTACACGCGTTATTGCAAAAGAAATTCAAAGCCGAGCGTTGGCATTTTCATGCCTTCATGCTGACATTGCATCAAGAATTGCGACAAACAGCGATAGACGAAGACGAACGCGAGACCCGTATTTCTGCTTTGGCTGATAGATGGGCCAAACGTTTACAAGTATTATGCTTTGATGAATTTCATGTC
>JANODM010000072.1:0-4839 GCA_031412695.1 Alphaproteobacteria bacterium | reverse complement strand
GCCAACTGCGTATAAAATCGGGAAATCCAATTGCTCGGCTGTTGCATCCAAAGCGACGAACAGATCGAATACAGCATCCAACGTCACGTCAATTTGTGCGTCTGAACGATCAATTTTGTTGATGACGACAATCGGCTTGATGCCGCGCTTCAATGCTTTGGTCAAAACGAATTTTGTTTGTGGCAAGGGGCCTTCCGCCGCGTCGCACAAAAGAACAACACCATCGACCATGGATAAAATACGTTCCACTTCGCCACCGAAATCGGCGTGGCCGGGGGTGTCGACGATATTGATGCGTGTGTCTTTCCACTCGACCGAGGTGACTTTGGCCAAAATCGTGATGCCGCGCTCTTTTTCCAACGCATTGCTGTCCATGGCGCGCTCGGCGACTTGTTGGTTATCGCGGAATGTCCCCGATTGACGGAACATTTGGTCGACAAGCGTGGTTTTGCCGTGGTCGACGTGGGCGATGATGGCGATGTTGCGCAGGGCCATGACGAATCTCTCTTTATATTGTCTGGAATGGTTAGTTGGCGTCCTTATAGGTGCCAGGCAGGTTAAAAGCAAGGAAAATCGTTAACTTTTTTGGATATTTGTTGACATATTATCGTTATTAAATATCTCTTCTTTTAAAAATGAAGTTAGCAAGGATGAAAAAACCTTGGATAACAGATCGTTTATTCATGCCAATGATTATTTACCATATACCATTTTTATATCGGCTTCTGTAAATACCATAAAAATCGCTTTTTCCCCTGTTATACAAAATCTTTTGCTGCGCAGTCCTGCCCCACATAAATCGTGTCCAGATAGATACGTTACAACCTAAAGAGAAAAAACATGTCCGATACCACCGATTTATTCACGGATGTAAAAAATGCTGTAACGCGCGCGAAATCCAAAAAATACGTCACGTATGGTGCCGGGTTTACATCTATCGGTACGGTCATCAGTACCGCTATCGGTGAAAAAGTCGTTTATAAATCTTGGGAACACGGGTATTTAGCGGATGGTATTTTGACGTATCTTACGCCTATCGCATGTATGGTTCCCGCCGCAATCGGATTTAGCGCAGGACTTGCCGTGGTCGGTCAGTTTGCCGATTATATAAAAAACGGCACTCAGGCCTTTAATTTCAAAGGAATACATCCTAAAAATAAAAACAGGCCCGATTATCGCCATAAAGTCAAAAAGCATGCGAATGCCCTAGATGCCGTCATCGTCGGTGCCGGCGTCGGTGCGATGACCGGTTTAGTAATCGGGTTCGGCGCGGTCGCAACAGGACGCGTGACGGAGTTTTTTCACGAGAATCGCCATCGCTTTTTTGGCGGCGATCACCCGGCTAACCTAATAAATGACGGTATGGTGACGCAACCAAAAGAACCGTTCGGCATTGTCCCAAGTCCGACTAATCCGAATGTGTATACGCGCGAGCCTAACTAGACCGCATCATTTGCTTTTGAGTGCGGCTGAACTTCGAACAACTTGACCAACGGAAAACGGTTGCCTTTGTACATACGACGGATCAGTAAAATCACAGGCAATCCCATCAACATCACGGCCAGACGCATACTCCAGGTCGTCAAAATCAATTCGATGAAATTGACATCTTGACCGAAATAGGCGATGGAACAAAAAATCGTCAAATCCAACAGATTAGCGGTTGCTACCAACCCGGTTTGCACTGTCCAATGAATATCACCACCATGTGTTTTTTGAATTTTACGCTGAATGAAAATCGTGAACATATAAGACGCACCAAAGGACAGCAATGCGCCTACCATTACCGACGGCATAAAGCTGAAAATCGTCGTCAACGCTTCATCCATTTTCGGCGTCACCGAACCTGGCAATTTCATCGTCATATAACCTATTGCCGTTAAAAACGTAAGCGATGCGAAATTATACCACAAAGCGCGACGCGCGACGCGGATGCCGTAATATTGCGTCAATAGTGATCCGATCCAGAATAAACACACGGCCAGGCACGCGCTGGATGCCATTTGAAATCCCATGACGGTTACGATTTTACCGACGATGACATTGCCCGTGATGGTTATGATAGCAATCATCACCAGCATTGCTTCTGCCCCGACGACAGCCGCCACAAACAGGCTGAGATAACAGGCACAGATCAAAGACAGATACAGGATTTCAGGCGACATGAATAATCTTTTCAGGTGAGGGCGCGGTGTCGGAAATAGTCAGGCAATTCAAATAAGAATGGATGGCGATATCTTTGCCCAACGGTTCGACCAAATGAAAACGGGCGAGCAATGTTTTGCCTTTTTCAATTTTGGTTCCAATCGGTGCGATATCGGTGATGCCGATACGTGGGTCAATCGTATCCTCGACGCGTGCACGTCCGGCTTTGAAATTGACCAATAGCACGCCGATATTACGCGTGTCTTGTGCGGCAATATAGCCGTCGCGATCGGCGATAACATCGACGATTACAGAGGCTTTGGGTAAATAGATATCTGGGTTGTCCAATAAGTCGTGTGGTCCGCCTTGTGCGCCAACCATCTTTTCGAAAATTTCCGCGGCTCTGCCATTGTCCAGAGCGTGTTGTGCTTTTTGTCGTGCGGCCTTCGGATCGAGGGCTTGCTTACCTAATAAAATCATTTCCGCCGCCAACGTCATCGTGACGTCGTGCAAGCGCGGATCACGGTGTTTTCCCGTCAAATAATCAATTGTTTCGATAATTTCTACGGTATTACCCGCCGATGAGCCTAAGACTTGATTCATATCCGTGATAACGGCTTTGAGCGGTAAATCGGCGGCTGTTGCGACGCGTGTTAGACTATCGGCTAAATGTTGTGCTTGTTCCAAGGTCGGCATAAACGCGCCGTTGCCGGTTTTGATATCCATGACCAAGCCTTGCAATCCGGCAGCCAATTTTTTCGACAGAATGGATGCGGTGATCAATGAGATATTTTCCACTGTCGCCGTCACGTCGCGGACCGCATATAAACGCCCATCAGCCGGCGCAAATTCAGCCGTTTGCCCGATAATCGCACAGCCCAGGTTACATACAATGCGTTGAAAATCGGTAATTGATAAGTTTGTTTTGTAACTGGGAATGGCTTCTAATTTATCGACCGTGCCGCCCGTATGACCTAGGCCTCGCCCTGCAATCATTGGGACATATAATCCGCAAGCCGCGACAATCGGTGCTAACATCAACGAGACTTTGTCACCGACGCCGCCTGTGGAATGTTTGTCGATAACAGGACCGTTCAGTTGATTCCATTTTAATCGCGTGCCGCTATCGGCCATTGCGGTCGTCAAATGCGCCGTTTCATTCGCATTCAAACCGTTCAGAAAAACCGCCATACAGAAAGCGGCAATTTGGGCATCGGAAATCGTATCATTCGCAACGCCGCGAATAAATGCATTGATCTGATCAGGGTCCAACGCGTAGTTGTCGCGTTTGCGGCGAATGAATTCTTGCGGTAAAAACATGTCTCAAGAATAAAGGACTACTCACTTACGAATGCTTAAACTGTTTCGGGCAGATTTGGTGCGATGCGTTATTCCATAAAACATTTTATGCATGATCAGGTTTTTGCCGGAATTCTGTTGATTTTGGTAACGTTTATCGCCTTGATTGCAGCGAATTCGTCTTTTGGCGACCTGTATAATTCCGTCATGCAGTCGCATAAGGCACAGGTAATCGTCAATGACGGTTTGATGGCGTTATTCTTTTTATTGATGGGGTTGGAGGTTAAGCGCGAGTGCTTGATCGGCGAATTGGCGTCGCGCGAAAAAATCCTACAGCCGATTTTCGCAGCCTTAGGTGGGATGGTCGTGCCCGCTTTGTTTTATAGTTACATCACGCGCTCGCAGCCCGATTTATTTCAAGGTTGGGCTATTCCATGCGCAACCGATATCGCTTTTGCATTAGGCGTTTTGGCGCTGTTGGGAAAACGCATACCCACAGCCATCAACGTTATGCTGGCGGCTATTGCGATCTTGGATGATCTGGGGGCTATTCTGATCATTGCGTTTTTCTACACGGACGGCTTGGATATGACCCATTGCTTGGTCACTCTTACGGCCGTGATCGGATTAATCGCGCTGCGCGGTATGAAAGAAACGTACCTTATCTCATATTTGTTTTGCGGGGCGGTCTTGTGGTACGGGTTTTTGAAACTGGGCCTTCATCCTACCTTGGCAGGTGTTGTTACTGCGTTTTTCATTCCGCTTGAAGTCAAACAAAAAAAGAAAAAAACGGTGACGCCTGCGGCTGATTTAGAAGATGCTTTGCATCCTTGGGTGATGCTGGGCGTTATACCCGTCTTCGCCTTTGCCAATGCGGGATTATCGTTAAGCGGAATTGAGGCCGGCGATATCATGCGGCCATTGTCTTTAGGGATTTTTCTGGGTCTGTTTATCGGTAAGCCTGTTGGAATTATGGCCGGGCTTTATATTGGTCATATCACCCGAATTGCCAGAAAAGCGGTCGGAACTACTTGGAAAGATTATATCGGAATGGCTGTTTTATGTGGAATCGGCTTTACAATGGCCTTGTTTATCGGGGACTTAGCTTTTGAAGATCCTGTCTTGGATTCTCAGATCAAAATCGGTGTTTTAAGTGCTTCGTTACTTTCTGCTGGTATAGGTTGGCTGATCTGTCGTTTGACTTTCAAACATCGCTAACTTTTTACGCTCACTTTCCAAAGGAATTCCCATGTCCGACCTTATTCCTATTACCGTTGCTCATGGCGATGGCATCGGCCCCGAGATTATGGCCGAAACGCTAAAAATTTTAAAAGCGGCGGGTGCACGTATCAAACCCGAAACCATCGAGATCGGTGAAAAAGTTTATTTGCGCGG
>JANODM010000071.1:0-3174 GCA_031412695.1 Alphaproteobacteria bacterium | reverse complement strand
GGTACTCGGTTGCCGACGATGAAATCGCCGCCTAATAAAATGATATCCGCCCCTAAAGTATTCACCTGCGCAACGATATGTTCCAATTTGTCCAAATCAACCGACATGCATCCGACATGCAAATCGGTCAAAAAAGCAATTTTCAAACGTGGTAAATAAGAAGGCCATTTTACCGATTTCACGTGATACGATGTGACATCCAGTTTTTTGAAAAAGGCGCTGCGATGCAAAGAGAACGTATACCCACCACCGACCAAAGCTGCAGCACTGACTGCGCCACCACGCATCAGGATACCGCGACGCGTATATTCTTTTTTTAACACATCATTCATGCCGCGGTTTTTTCAACCGTTTTTTCTGGCTTATAAAGCGGCGTGCCGCCGAAATTTGCGTTGACGCGCTGGCCATTGCTGGTAAGGGCTGCGGCGCGCACGATATCGTCGGACCAATTCAAATTTAAAATCGGACCTTTCGGCTCAATAATCAAATTCAGAAAATTCTGCACGTTCTTGGCGTACAGCGCGCTCGCGTCGTTCGGGATACGTGCCGCCAAATTCGAATAACCGACCAGGGTCACGTCGTGTTTTTGCACAACTTCGTCCATCTCGGATAGCGGGCAATTCCCGCCTTGAGCCACCGCCATATCGACGATCACCGATCCCGGCTTCATCGTTTTGACCATGTCTTCGGTGATCAAAACGGGTGCCGGACGTCCGGGAATCAAGGCCGTGCAAATCACGATGTCTTGTTTTTTAATGTGGTCGGCAACGAAGGCGGCTTGTTTTTGTTTATACGCTTCCGACATTTCTTTGGCGTATCCACCCGATGTTTCGGCCGCTTTGGTTTCCTCGTCTTCGACCATCACGAATGCGGCCCCTAACGACTCCACTTGTTCCTTAGCCACCGCGCGCACGTCTGTTGCCGACACAATCGCGCCCAAGCGTTTCGCTGTCGCAATCGCTTGTAATCCTGCCACACCTGCACCCATCACGAAAACGCGAGCGGGTGCAACCGTTCCTGCTGCCGTCATAAACATCGGAAACGCTTTGGGATAAATATCCGCCGCTTCGATCACCGCGCGATAGCCCGCCAAATTCGCCTGAGACGATAACACGTCCATCGCTTGTGCGCGCGTCGTGCGAGGTACCAATTCCAACGCAAAGGCCGTAATTTTTTTCGCATTATATGCATCGAACGCCGTCTGATTTTTATACGGCTCAAGTAATCCGATCACGGTCGCATTATCCGGCAGAAAACCTAGCTCGGCAGAGGTCGGCGCCTGAACCTTGAGCAACAGATCGGCATCGACCAATGTTGCTGCAGGCGTCGCTGAAATCGACGCGCCCGCCGCGCGATACGCCGCATCCGTAAACCCGGCAGAGGCCCCCGCATCCGTTTCGATTACAACATTGAACCCGCCGGTAACATATTTTTTGACGATATCAGGCGTGGCCGCAACACGGCGTTCATGAGGAGCGGTTTCTTTTAGAATGGCGATTTTCATGAGAATTCTTTGTGATAAACAAGGGGAAACGGGCTTTTAAAATCCTAGCAGGTGTTAATACTCCCCTCAAGAGCTGTCACGTGCAGCAAAAAGCCATGACGAAACCGCTCACACCGATTTGAATTAACTTGACATAGATCTTTGAAATTATTAAATTATGCCAATATGACCCGAGCAAGCACCGCCATGTCAGACTGATTTACCCACTGTCCGGAAATCTTTATCGCGGATTTGGATACGAACGAATACGTCACGACATAAGGAATACGCCCAACGAAACAAACAACGCGATTGGAAAATCACATGACCCCCGCAGCTCGGCAAAATCAATCTCCAGCTTTGGCCTTAATCTTGGATATAGGAAACCGCCTAAGAGATTACACTAAAAAGCGCACCGCAGATCGTAACACCAGAAATCCGCTTAGACGTTTTCTGAACAATTCTTTGCTTTTTGAAGCGCAAGATCGAAAATTGCGGGACACTTTTAAAACCGAAGCGTTTGCATTAGTCATGCAGCCCCCTCGAGACTATGAAACAGGTGCCGATAACGTCCCGCAAATTATTGTCAATGTCAGTGAAAAACCTGAAATGATAAACAATCCGTTGCAGCCAGATTGGGAAATCTTTGTTGCGGATTTGAAGAACGAAAAAGCGATCATTGTCACTAAAATGCCTGGACGCGATATTATCACTTGTTCCATGTATGATAATATTAAAACAAGAGAGCAGTTTGAGCTGTACGTCCCCCGAACACGGGAAATACCCCGAACGCTCGCCGCTCGACCGTCCGTTTTACACCAATAACATTCGATCAACCCAACATGACCGCCACCGTAACTCTTTTTGCCGAAACGAAACAAATGGTGGAAGACCATAATAATCGTCAAAACTCACGCAGTTTTATAGCATCGTGGCGTGATAAAATTTTGGATACTGATACACATGACAACAAGCGTGTCATGTGGTATCTGCGCCAACAGATCACGCAATCCGCAACGCTGCGAAGTGAAAAACAGGATATTGATCCTCGAGAACTATCGGAAACGCAACACAGTCGCGACCTCTGTATGACGGCGGTTTTTCAGGATGGGACGGATGCACGTGGCGAATCGTGTTCGTGTATGGACTTATATGATTTGGAAAATGGACAACAACTATCTGTACTGCGCGATGCTGCGAACGGCATTATATGCTTGGAATTGCCGATAAAAAAAGTCGACTTGTACGAAAAGCGCGCTGCCTATGCGCATGCATTCCATCAGGAAAGAAGAGACAAGATCCGTCGCAGATCTAGCTATTTTGAAGCGTCTTACAGCTAACTCTAGTTTAATGTATTTGAAAATGACGTGCCAGCCGACTCAGCTGTCGGCGATACGTCTTTTTTAACAACTGTCATCTCTCTTGCACTTTGCAATGCCATGGCCTTGCTGAAATTGCCAAGCAAACGAATATTCCCCAAAAGAATTTCTTTTTTCGGATCAGGATCGGTTGTTAGAACGGTTCCTGCTTGATTGAATTTCCAGCCACCGGGTTCGACTACCCCACCTTTAACCAACACCGTATATGCATTCCGACGTTGATCAACGCTAATTCGGGCAAAGGTGGATAGCATAGAAAACCTCTTCTAACGGGACGGATTCGTTTCTGTCACGATCCTCTCATAGAAGACA
>JANODM010000070.1:0-3978 GCA_031412695.1 Alphaproteobacteria bacterium | reverse complement strand
CATTTTGTCAGCATGTTGCTAATGACACATTAAAGATAGATGGGAAAATTGCCCTTTTTTCTGCAAATTATTAAGAAGCTGTGATAGAATAGGCAAATGCTCGTTTCGTTACTGCCGCGTAAATCCGGTCTGAAACATGCGGTTACGTTCACCAAACTTGAGTTGAACGGCGTATTATCCGTCTACACCTATCAGGTCATGAAGGGGTCTTGGCGCGATTACGCCATTGATTTTACCCGTTCGATGGCTGTTTTTTCGATTTTTCGCCATACTAAGGAACAGCCTGTAGCAACGGTCGTCAAAATGCCTGGAAATACCGCAACAGGCTATGTCTATGAGGTTTTCTATGACCGCAAACGCCTCAGCCGCACGCCTTTCATCGATAAAGCCTTGGAAGCCTTGCGCGAAACCATTGATCCGCAAAAAGATTGAAGATTTTGCCTTTGGTTAAAACCCTGTTTGACGGGGTTTTGCTGTTGACAAGACGGGCGTTAATCCCCTAAAACGTGGCCTCGACCAATACGCGGGTGTAGCTCAGTTGGTTAGAGCGTCCGCCTGTCACGCGGAAGGCCGCGGGTTCAAGTCCCGTCACTCGCGCCATTACGTTTTTAGGGCCTGCAGCTTGGCCCTGTTGCGTCGGTCGATGTCCGTTTGTTGGGCAATACTGGCCGGTTCGGTCGGTGCCGTAGCCATGATGATGGCAAAATCCTGTTTACACGCTTCTAAAATGTCATCGACATTCGGATTGCGTTCGCGCCATGTCTCGATGTTGTCCTCGATCTCTTTCAGCTCAAGCTGGACACGATCTTGACCAATGTAAATCCCGCCCAACGGCCCTTTGTCGTGATAACGATACATCGTATCCATATCGGTTAGGGCCGTACGATCACCTTTCAGCAGATCGCGAGCATTTGAATAAATCAAATTCGTCATCAGGCGTTGGGTATTACGATCATGCACGGCTTTTTCTCTCAGGTCGTTGACGCGACGGTAATAGGCGCGCATTTGACGTTTCGTTGCCGTCAACATCCATTCTTGCGGTTCGATATCCAAAAGAATGCGGTCATCGTGTGATTGGATGGATTTTTCCAACGGAATATAGGCAGGCTTACGCGCCATCTCGTCCGGCAAAATGGGGTCATTGGCTTGATAGCGTTCCTGCTCGCGTGAAGAGGCCGTATTTCTGATGCGAATGATCAAGGCAGGGTTATTCTCGATAAAATATTTACGTGACTGCAATGTCGCTTGGGATTGGCCTTTATTGGCATCGACAGCCATGCCGTATTTCCCAGGAATGATACCGGGCTGTTTGCCCAAGGGCAGAACATCGAAATACTCATTAAATTTTTTCTCCAGCTCGTTATCCGTCATGCGGACCAAATCTTCAGGGTCTTTATCCAGCCGGAATAGAATCGCTTTATTGCCTTTGCTGTGGGTATGTTCCAATGTCACGGCATATCCCATACGGGCTTCGTAACCTGGTTTTGTATACCCTAAATAACTGATAATGGGTTTGTTCCATTTAAATCCACGCCCCGTTCCTAAGATATAATTTTTCAGGGTTTGAGTATGGGCGTTGACGATCAGCCAATCTTGTAATTCCGGATCAATTTTGTTTTGAAGCTCATAAACCTGTTTGGTCAAACGATTGTCATAGGTCGCGTTGTGAACATTATCTGTAGGCTGCAAATCATTGGCCTGAATCAAATCCATCAACCTAAAGCTGGGCATGCCTGTTTCGGCATTTGGAATTGTTTTGAAGTGTTCCGGTTTGAAGACGGCATAGATGCGCGATGTCGGTAACGTATCGTAGGTCAGTACTTTACCGCTTCGGGATAGGCGCGAATCTCGGAAACCTGCTTTCATAAAAAGGTCTTCCAGCATCGGTTTGTCGAATTTGTGACCGTTGTGATAAATGATCAAGTTTTTGCGCAAAATATTCCGCGTCCCTGCTTCGTCCGTTACCGTCATTTTCTTTTTACCGTTCGGATCGGCTGGCGGGCGCATCAATGTTTTGTGAACCTTATAGGCGAAAGCTTGCTGATTATCACCTTTGGTACGCAAGTCTTGCGGTTTGACGTTTGTCACAACGCATGCAATCGGTGAAACAAGCGAATAGGGAGGGACCTTTTGAAAAAACTCGACTTCTTCGGTCTCGCCCGTTTCGGGGTTTTCAATTTGTGCGGCGAATTGAGTGCAGATAAAACTATGTCTGTCCTTATCCGTTCCTTCGATATCGATATACATTTTTTGAACGATGCCCAAACTAGCCCGCGTTTGACCGGGAATGGCACTTTCGTCAAAAAGCGATTTGCGTAGATGCGGATCCTGATAAGGCGGAGTCGTGTGGGAATTATTGTGGCTGCGGCCGCTTCGCTGATGGGCTTCGGTCAGACGATCGAGAATCTTTTCTCTGGTGCTGTCAAATCGAATGCTGGGTGTGTAAGTCGAGTATTCGGTGACGCCTTTAAGAACGCTGTCAGGTCGGTCGGATAAGAAATATACATAGGCTTCTTTGCCTTGGCCGGCATACCGCGGAGCTTTGTCCTTTTTGACGTCTAGAACCGTTTGATTATCTGCTTGGACACACGTTTTGCCCGCCGCTTGGATGATTTCTTTCATCGCGGCGTGTTGGGCTTTTTCACCGTGAATCGGCATCCAATACTGGCAATCAATGGCGTTAATGGCGAATTCCAGATTTTTCCTGGAACTATGACCGGAATAAATCGGGTGGTTATCTGCACCTGGCAAGGTGCATAGATAGGGTGTGATAACCGGAACGCCGATAAATTTTACCAACCGTTCGACTTGGTTTTCATAGACGTCTTGCCCTTTGACGCCTTCTTTGGTGCCCGGAATTTTCGATTGTGCCGTGACGCATACGTCATTCAACGGATCGATCGAAAACCGCGAATGCTCATCCCGCGCCAGTCGGTACATGGTGGAAAAGAACTCATCCGTAGGCCCCGTCGCCAAAACCAATGTATCGGCACGCGCGCTTGGGGATGCATCGTTCAACAATTCTTGTGCCAGTTTCGATGTGCCACGCGTAATATCGCCTCCCAACGCTTTGACATGATCTTTTAGGGGTATTTTTGTTTTGGTCACGGGATCAAAAACCATATGCTTGTTCAGCCAGCCATAAGTTTCCTCCATACGCGCTCCGTCAATGATGACGGTTTTCCCGGCCTTTGCTGCTTCTTCGCACAAGCCGACGATAAAATCTTCTTTTGTTGAAAAAGCACTGACGATAAAGCGTTTATCGGGATGATCGTGTAATGTTTTTTTCCAATAATCTTGTACCTCATCCATAGTCGTGTTCCATCCTTGTGACAGAACCCGTGTGGATTCGATCAGCATCAGATCAACACCGTTGTATTTTTTAAGAATATTTTTCGGTTTTAGGTATTTTTCAGGAGTAGCCCCTGACGCGCCATTATTATCTCCTGGATTTAAATAGAAATCGCCCAAGAAACCGATGCTTCCTGCGGGCGTATTAAATCGAAGACCAAGATTAGGGGTCGAATGAGGTAAGGCAAAGGTCGTGACATCGACATGGCCGAAAAGTTTGAATTTTGCATGGGGTTCGATAATTTTATGATTAGGTAGCCATGTTTTCGGCACGCGGCTGGCTTGCATGTTGCGTCGGGTCGCGTCATAAGTCTTTGCCGTGGCTATGTGACAATCGGCATAAAATCCTTGTTTATACGTCGGCGCATGACCTCCGTCGTGATCGAAATGGCGATGCGTTTCGATAAAGACGGTTTTAGCCGACAGGTTTTGATGCGTGTCATCGGTGCGATGGTGTAAATAAGCGCTAAGGTCAGGGAAAACGCCTTCATAACCGACTTTTTTATAGTCCAATGTCGAAATACCATCATCAATAAGAATCGTATTGGGCTTGTTTTGCCCCAAAGGCGTATAAGAAATGCGAATGGCATTTGCCCCTATTTTATTCTCTCCGCCAAAAGCAAGAGC
>JANODM010000069.1:0-10084 GCA_031412695.1 Alphaproteobacteria bacterium | reverse complement strand
GGTTGCGGCAGCCAGGGCGCTGATAACAAGTGGCGCCGCCAGTAGACCAGTAGCAACACAGATGGCCAGATCCTGTCTAGGGGATAATGGCCGATGATTATTGTTCGACATTTCGCGGCCTCAAGGTTTAGGTGTAAAAGAAGGTGTTGAAACCCTTGTTGGTCCAGTCGGGTTAAAACCCGCATCGCTTATTTTTCTGCCCATATCGGTACAGTTCAATAGATAACTTAGAGCAATCAAGGCGGTTGCACCGAAAATCATTGCGCCGATTGCTTTGTCACGTTCATTTGTGTCGCATGTAATGGGTTCGTCAGACATTTTTGACCTCGAAGGTTCGGATTGCACCTAAAAGCCTAGCCGAGTCCCGTCACATAAAGCAACGACATAATGTGAAATCATCTCTTGTTATCCCGACAGAGCCGCAAGCCGACGAGGGATCTTGCTTGGTTGCAGCGCAAAAGATTCCCCCTCGCGATGCTTGTTCGGAATGACAAAGAGCGGGGCTAAGAACAGGACAGCGGCACAAGACCCTCGCTTGCGTAAGGGTTATGCTTTGGTGTTAAATGGTGCGCACAGCGCCTCCGCCCTTATCATCAAGGAACACACCACGTGAAAAAAATCGCCCTTCTCATTTTCTGTTTTGCTCTTTCGTCTTGTGCGACGTCGCAGATAAGTGCGCTGCAAAAAAACGCCGAGAACGCGACTGATGCAACATTGACCGCCGTTGCGTTTTCAGAGCTGCCGAATTGGCAAAATGATTCCGTCGATCAAGCGGTGACCGCGTTGAAAAAATCCTGCGCGTTGTTTTTGAAACGCGATGCGGCAACACCTGTGAAGCCAACGGAATTCGCCGGTACGATTGCGGAATGGCAAGCCCCGTGCAATGCTGTGATGAATGTTCAGAACGACGTGGCTTCGGCGCGCGCGATGTTGGAAAAACATTTTATGCCATATCGCATTACCACGTCTTTGGGTGATGTCGGATTATTCACCGGCTATTACGAGACGATGCTGAACGGATCAAAGACGAAAACCGCGCAGTATAACGTACCACTTTATGCGCGGCCCAACGATCTGATCAGCGTGGATTTGGGTGAATTCCGCCCTTCTCTAGCCGGCGAACGCATCGCGGGCAAAGTCGTTGGCGGCGCGCTGAAACCTTATGCGGATCGTGCGGCCATCGACCGCGGTGCTTTGCAAAACACACCCGTCATCGCATGGGTCGATGATGCGGATGCGGCGTTTTTTCTGCATATCCAAGGGTCGGGCCGCGTGCGCATGACGGATGGATCGGAGCTGCGCGTTGGCTATGATGGACAAAACGGACATGTCTATACGGCGATCGGACGTGAATTGATTGCGCGTGGCGAATTGACGCCCGAGACCACGAATTTGGAATCGATCCGCGCGTGGTTGCGCGCGCATCCGGATCAAGCACAAAGTTTGCGCGAAAAAAATGCATCTTATGTGTTTTTCAAAGTACTGGAAGGTGTTGATGGGCCATTAGGCGCACAAGGTGTGGCACTTACGGCGGAACGATCCATGGCGGTTGACCCACGCTTTATCGCCTATGGTGCGCCAATCTATATTGATGTGCCGCATCCAACCTATGTGACGCGCATCAACCGTTTAATGGTCGCACAAGATACGGGCGGCGCAATCCGTGGCCCGGTCCGGGGCGATGTGTTTTGGGGCGCGGGGGCTGAGGCTGA
The DNA here is from genome assembly GCA_031412695.1 of Alphaproteobacteria bacterium. Lineage (GTDB taxonomy): Bacteria > Pseudomonadota > Alphaproteobacteria > Micavibrionales > SZUA-601 > JAQGJA01. Next base: position 8,372 of record JANODM010000069.1, on the reverse strand, counting down.
ACGTAATGCGGGGTTTATGAAATCGCGTGGTCGCGCGTGGGTGTTGCTGCCGAAATCGCGTCCGGCGACGATGCGTATCGCGCTTCCTGTGGCTGCGGGAAAATAATTTCTAAGCGTACGGATTTTTGATTTTCAAACTCGACAAAATGGCGATTTCCATCGCCTCCATGTCGGACGCGTTCACGTCATCCATATGATCGAACCCGCATAAATGCAACAAGCCGTGCACCAATAAATGCGCCGTATGATTGCGCATGGTTTTTTTCTGAGCCTTGCATTCGGCTTTGATTGTTTCAAACGCTAAGACGATATCGCCCAATTCGAAATCATTGTCATTCGCCGCCAAAATATCGCTGATATCCTTGAATTGTGGAAAGGATAAGACATTCGTCGGCTTGTCTTTGCCGCGATAGGTTTTATTCAGATTTTTGATGTCGTCATCATCGGTGAACACAACCGATACGTTGAATTTTTTCTGGGGCAGATTGAGATAGGAAAATGTTTTTTTCAAGACAGAGCGGAAAAAAACGCGATCTTTCGCCAAAAGTGTTTTCCATGCCGGATCGTTTACCTTGATCGACACGGTCAGCATTAGGACGAAGAATTACCGGAAAAGGTTTTGAAAAAAGCGGCGGTGGGTTGTGGTGCGAGAGTATTAAAAAGACTCTGGGTTGTAGTTGCTTTTTGCGCGACAACAGGTTCGAAAAACGGCTCAGCTTCTGGTGCTGCGGTCATTTCGGCACCGTTTTTCAAGAGCAAATTCAAGCTAGGTTTGCCGGTATCGATACTGTCTTTTTTCTCAACACGATCCGCCACTTCTTCGATCAATCTAAAGGGTGCCCCGTCTCGAGCGACAGGCAGAATTTCGGGGGCGCCATCGGAAATCTTGGAACCGAACACTGCATCGCTTGGATTGTTTAACGCCAGAATTCCTGCCTGCGCCCAAACCTGGTTCTCGTCACCCGGTTGAGTATTTTGCGCGACAGGTACCAAAGAAGCGGCGGCTTTGTTGATGAACCCGGTATTCGTCCGATCAATTTGCGATACCGCATATAGCAAGGTGGCGCGGTCGGCTATACTGGGAAGTTGGTCGATATCATGCAGCCATGCGTTTTGCAAAGCCTGTGGATCATTTTCAAAATCCTCAAGATCAATACCAGTATCATCATCCGGTTCATCCGGATCTTCTACGAGATCGGGGTCTTCATCTAGATCAGCCTCATTATCTTCGCCTTCTTCGTCTTTCTTCCACGCGTCAGAATCGCTCCACTCTTTTCCCACATCGTCTTCATCGGGTTCAACCCAATCGCTGTCGGCTTCGGATGTCGGTTGCAATGACTTTTTGCGTATCTGAATCTGTTTTTGTTCTTCGCGTAATTTCATCGCCGCAAGAATTTCTTTGGCGTTTTCGCCTTTGACGGCGGCTTCTAGGACGGCAATTAAAATCGGGTTTTTCTTGAGCAGCCCAAGCAATGCATTTTGAGAAACAATATCGATATCAGGCGGCAAAGCGGCGGCATTTTTCGCGACCATATCTTTGGCTTTGGCAATGATGTCGGCAGCTTGCGCGCTTTCCAATGCTTTTGAGGCGATTCGCCCCTGAACGTCTTGAAGTAACCGGGCCTTTGCAGCCTCGATGGCTTTTAACGCTGCGTTTAACGCATCGGGTGTGGGTTCGACGGGTTTTTTCAGTACCTTGGCGCGGGGACGGTCAAGCGTTTTCATGAAGTTATTCTAGCACATAAAAGGGTAAAATGCCACTTAAAACGCGTCGATTCGGGGCCTAGAGGGCCTAGGGGCCTCAGCACCCGTTCGGGTAAAAATCCTGGCGCGGAAAGAGTTTTGTTGAATCCGGCGCGGTGTTCGGGTGCGTGCTCGCGTCCGAAAGAGTTGTATCGCGCATGATCTCGAAACGCGTTTCTTTCAATTTCTCAAGAAGCACGTCGGATAGCGGGGAATAAAAGCGGGAATCGTCTGGCGTCATGCACTGAAAGTAGCATAACAATTATTCATAATCAACAGCAAATCGAAACGTAAACGGTTAATGAGTGAAAATAGGGGCGCAAGAAAACGCTCAAAAAAAAGATCAGGGCGATTGCGGTGCCGATTCAGATGTTTTTTTTACTCATACGCTCGATGGCGTATTCTTTGGCTGCATCCAAGGATGTCGGACGATGTGCCGTGCTTGCAAAGTTTTTTGCAAATAACTCTAACTGATCTGCGTCTTCATTTTCGTCTTCACATGGTGCAAACATTTCAGCACCTTCTAAGGTCCGCCTTTCCGCCAGGTCCAAAATATTTTGCAAAATCCCTTTTTGACGATCGTCGAATAAATTATTCAAAGCACCAAGTTGATCACGTAAATATAATAACGCACCCAGCGGCGATCCGACGGAACGATCTTTGGGAAATGTATGTTACGCGTCTTTCATTGTTTCGACGATCTGAGTCTCTGCGATCATCCGCGGATCACCACTTATTTTTCGCTCAGCCATTTTCTCTCGGATAAACTCCAAATAAACAATTTGCGCATCTGCAAACATCTCGGATGTCGTTGGCATTTCAAGACCGCGCATTCTAAAATCAAGAGCATATTTAATCATGCCTCGAGATTAGCATAAAATAAAACCATATCCAGGATTTTTAGCGTTGCGCCGTAAACTTTCTAGAAGATTTCCGGAAGGTTTTTAGACCTGTTTTTCGGCGTCATACGCATCAATGATTTTCGCGACCAACGGGTGACGCACGACATCGGCGGCGGTGAATTCGATAAAGGCGATGTCTTTGACCTTGCGCAATAAACGATTGGCCTCGACCAAGCCGGATGTCATCCCGCGCGGCAAATCGGTTTGTGACGCGTCGCCGTTAATGACCATTTTCGATCCTTCGCCCATACGGGTCAGGAACATTTTCATCTGCATCGCGGTCGTGTTTTGCGCTTCGTCCAACACAACATAGGCATGGGACAAAGTGCGTCCGCGCATAAATGCAAGCGGTGCGATTTCTATTTGACCGCCCGCCATCATGCGCACGACTTGATCCTGCGGCAGCATGTCATGCAACGCGTCGTAAATGGGGCGTAAGTAAGGATCGATTTTTTCCTGCATGTCGCCTGGCAAAAATCCTAAATGCTCACCGGCTTCGACCGCAGGGCGCGAGAAGATCAGTTTTTCCACAGCACCTTCAGTCAAGAGTTGTACGCCTGCAGCAACCGCCAAATAGGTTTTCCCCGTCCCGGCCGGGCCGATACCGAATACCATATTATATTTATCGATGGCGTCCAAATAGGCGGCCTGAGTGGTCGAGCGCGGCGAAATATGTTTGCGTTTGGTGACGACTTTGCGCGGCTTATCACTGAACGCCGCCATCGCCATTTGTTTCATCGCCGGATCGGCTTGGGATTTTGCGATACGTAACGCGCCGTCGACATCGGCTTCTTCGATCGGCAAATCGTTTTGAATGCGGTCCCACAATGCGTCGAATGTTTCTTGGGCTTTGTGCGTGGCGTTGGTCGATCCTTCGATCGTCAGCGTATTTCCCATGCTGCTGATTTTTACGCCCAAGGCTTGTTCGATGCGCGTCAGATGACCGTTATTCGGCCCGAATAAATCGGGCAGAACATGGTTGTCGTCAAAGTAAAGTTCAAGAAGGCGGGTGGGTTCGGCGGGTTCGCGATTACGCGAGGAAGGATGACGCGGGCTCAAATAGCCTCTCCCGGTTGAAATGTGGGGCGACGAATGTCGATGTCAAAACAGTAGAGTAAGATCAAAGAAAAACAACCCTTTCGCTTGTCATGTCCTATCGCTTCGCTACGTGAGGACGCGATATACCCCTTGAATCTACCTTATGCGGCATGAAAAACCCGTTAAAAACCCCGCAAGACGGGTGTCCGCGGGGTTTTGGGAAGGATTTTTGTTTAGCAGTCTAAGAGGTTAACCCAAGACGCGGTACGTTTCCATTCACATGGGTAACATGGCCGTTGTCGTTGCTGTGGTCGCTGCCGTTTGCAAGAGGCTTTACAACTTGGCGAGACGTGATTGTTTTCTTTTGTTCGCTATAACCGGGATAAATATGGGCATATGTCTCTGCAAGAGTGGCGTCCGCTTCGCGATACAACTCAACCATTTGTTTTGCTAACTCACTGCGCACGATATCTCCCTCGCCATACTGAACAATGCCGACATAGTCCTTATTTCGAGAGATATGTATAAGTTCAGGTAGGCCGGGCATTTGTGCGGGGCTGAGCCAATTGCCACGGGCATCATGCGTCGGCAAATCGGTTTGCGTCGTATCACCTGCTATGATAATTTTCGTATTTATTGCTGGACGCGTTGCTATCCCTTTTAAAGTGCCTCGATTGGCGTTTTGAGCTTCTTCAACGATGATGATTCTTTTGGCCAATGTATCGCCACGAATATTCGCAAGCGACATCATGACGATATCTTGCTTGGGTAAAATTTTGTCCAAGACTGATGGTTTTTTATAAGGTGCTTTCGGATCTTCTCCCAGTTTCTTTAAAAGCTCTTCTCTACCAATTATCTCTTCCATGTTTCGCAAAGCACCGCGAAACTTAATACCAATTTTGTCTACTTCACCACCCGGAAGCGTACCTAACTCTTCTTCTTCGTTGATTTCTTTAGCGGGGCGCAGAAGAATAATCTGCGCACCTGTTCTCTTTTGCTCATCCAGCGCAAAGGCGACGGCGGTCATCGTTTTCCCCGTGCCTGCGGCACCTGTTATGATGGTAACTCCATTAGCGCGCATCGCTTTGACTTGTTCAATTTGATTTGCGGTTCGAGGTACATAGCGGCCGTCGCATAAGGCATGTTTTTGTCTTTCTGCTTGCCACGCACGCTCTTCGATTTGCTTGCGGCGTTCAGCCTCCTCTGCAGGCGTTAAGGGAATAGCCGATTTGAGAGTTAGGCGAACATGTTCAGCGTCATCAGTCGCCTCGTACACAACGCGGCAAATACGATTGAGCAAAAGCTTCTTTTCTTGAGGATCTAAAAAAACATTTTTCTCATCGAGGCTTTGATCGATCTCTTTTCCAATCGTGCTAAGCTCTTCGTCAGAGAACTCTTTTTTGGCTCGTGCCGTTTCCGCGATTTGTACCGTGTCATCTTCTTTGATGCGGTCGTTTAAAGAGTTGACGTAATTGCCGATCGTATCGCGAACCTTTGTAGCGGAATCGGAATAATACGGCAGTATACCCGAAATGTCGCTTGGCAACGTGCCGATAAGTCCGCCCAAAAGATTTCGCGCGACTGAAGCCTCTTTAACATCGACTAATTCTTTTTGCGCTTTGATAATGTTGTCTTTGAATTCTTGCAAATTGGAATCTTCAGAGGCGCTTCTGACCTTTCCGGCTCTTTGCTGACCTTTTCTATCTTTGCGCAAGTCTTTTGCTGCTAATTCAAGCATCCCTAGCATTTCAGCGCGATCTTTATCCGTTAAAAGTAAATCCACTTTTTTCGCAAATGCTTTCGGATCGTTTAAAATTACCTTTTTCGCAGCTTCTTCCTGCGCGGCAATGCTTTCAATAGCGCGCTCGACGCCGCTTTGTGCCAGAGCAATTTTTTGTTTGCTAGGACCTCTTAAAATCAGCTGGTGGATCGATCTTTCGCCATACGGCAAGGGGCGGCGGGTGGGTGTGGCTTGTACGCCAAAAATTTCATCAATCGCTTCTTTTACCTGCATTTTATCAGCAAGTAATTTATTGGCATGACGGGGGCTTTCGATCTCGAACGTATGCTCAAAGTTATTTTGAAAAGTTGTTTTTTTTCTTGAAGATTTTACAACCGGTTTTGCCATCGTCGTTCACACCCTTTTTTGTTGTTGAGATCAGTCGTTGTCGTATGCTTGCCATTCTCCTGCCAGCGATCCGGCAAAGCCGCCCGTGACAATAACATTCAGCGTTTTGCCGATCAGATGGCTGGGGTCTGGTGTCGAAACGGGAACATAAACGGACTGCATGTGCGGGGATCGTCCCATCATTTGTCCGGGCTTGTTGCCTTCTTTTTCGATCAGCACCGGAACCGTTTTTCCGACGAAGCTTGCATTGAATGCACTCTGTGATCCTGTAACAGCTTTCTGTAAACTCTGCAAGCGAAAATCCTTGATGGATTCGTGAATTAACCCTTGCATCGCGGCCGCCGGAGTTCCCGGTCTTGCCGAGTATTTAAAGCTATACGCGCTGGTAAATCCGACGCGTTTGACCAAATCCATCGTGTCTTCAAAGTCTTGGTCGGTCTCGCCCGGGAAACCTATAATAAAGTCGGATGAAAACGCGATGTCAGGGCGAACCGCGCGCATGCGATCCATCAATGTTAAATACTGATCCCGCGTATGTTTGCGGTTCATCGCCTTGAGAATTTTATCCGATCCCGATTGCACCGGCAGATGCAAATACGGCATCAAGATATCGATGTCGCGATGCGCGTTGTATAAATCATCATGCATATCGTTTGGATGCGACGTGGTGTAACGGATGCGTTCGACGCCTTTGATCGCGGCAACATTATAAATCAATTTGCCTAAATTCGACACGGCGCCATCAAGGCCGATACCGTGCCATCCGTTCACGTTTTGACCCAAGAGTTGAATTTCTTTGGCGCCAGCAGACACAAGGTTTTTGATCTCGAGCAAAATTTGCGCAGCAGGGCGCGAAAATTCGGCACCACGCGTATACGGCACGACACAGAAGGTGCAAAATTTATCACAGCCTTCTTGCACAGCAACATACGCAACAGGCGCGCTAGGGGCGGTTTCTTCTTGCGGTAAAAAATCGAATTTACTCACAGACGGGAATTCCGTGTTGATAATCCGTTTATCACCCATTGCGCCTGTTAATTGCGCAACCATCTCGGGCAATTCATGATAGGATTGCGGACCAAACACCAAATCAATCTCTTTGGCACGTGCGGTGATGACGTCGCCTTCGGCTTGCGCCACGCAACCCGCAACTGCCATGATCGTTTCTTTGCCCAAGGCTGCGCGGCGCGTTTTATGTTCGCGCAAACGTCCAATTTCCGAAAAGACTTTTTCGGTGGCTTTCTCGCGGATATGGCAGGTATTCAAAATAATAAAATCAGCATCGTCGGGTTTATCGGTGACGCCATAGCCCAAAGGCCGCAACACATCGGCCATGCGTTTGCTGTCATAGACATTCATCTGACAGCCCCATGTTTTGATATAAAGACTTTTTTGCCCTACCGCTTCGCTGCTTGCCTTATTAGCTTGTCCTACCGCTTCGCTACTTGAGGACGCAGGCGTTGTAATTTGAATGGGTTTTGAAAGGGTGGTGGTCATGCCTGAACATATACCGCATCGGACAGGCCCGATACAAGGCTGACACAAAATGGGTGCCGTTTTAAATAATATTGTTGAGTCAATTGCTTAATTAGAATGACTAATGGGCCGAGGGGGTTCGGCCTTGTTGGGCCGTTAGATCAGAGTAAGATCAATGTGATCGTTACCTTTCTTTTTCGGAGAACCCAGATGCGTAAAACCTTTTTATTTGCCGCTTTGCTTACTGCCCCTTTAATGATGACGGTGCCCGTCGTGGCCCATGCTGTTGACGCGGCCGTTGATGCGAATGTGTCCGCCGGCGTATCCGCCGATCAACGTGGCAAATGGCAATCGATGACACCTGAGCAGCGCGCCGCCAAAAAAGCTGAAATGAAGGCCAAGTGGCAAGCCATGACTCCGGAACAAAAAGAAGCGTTCAAGGCCGAGCATCCAAAGATGCATGAGCGTCACGAACGTCGCGAGCAGCGCCGTGCGGAATGGAAAGCCATGACACCTGAACAAAAAGCGGCGAAAAAAGCCGAAGCCAAAGTCAAATGGGATGCGATGACGCCCGAACAACAAGCGAAAATCAAAGCTAACCACCCAAAGCTTGATGCACGCATTCAAAATCGCCGCGCGCAACAAGCGCAATAAATGATTTCGTCAGGTCCCGCATCATTGCGGGGCCTGATATTTTTTGCTAAAATAATACCGTCGCACCCTTTTATTTTTTGGAGAAACATGATGCGCTTTCCACTCTTGGCTGTTTCATTACTCACCGTTTTGACCGCGCCTGCTTTGGCGGTTGATGCCGTCACGTCTTCAGAGACAGTTGTTACGGCCCCTGTCGCCGGTACTTCTGCTGCTGTTAAAACAGATGCAAAAGTTGCTGTTCCAGCCGCGGCTGCGGCCCCTGTTGCGGCCGCTCCGACAGCGGAACAACTTGCTGCTGAGAAAGCACGCCGTATCAAAGAAGCTGAAAAAGCGGCTGCGGATGAGAAGATCCGCTATCAAGCGTATAAAGAGACGATGAAGAAAGAGTGGGAAGCCGCTCGTGCCCGCCGCGAAGCGCATCTTAAAGCGAT
>JANODM010000068.1:0-1649 GCA_031412695.1 Alphaproteobacteria bacterium | reverse complement strand
CAGCAAAAAATTACAGTATCGAAACGGGAGCAGGCAGCCTGTCACCAAACCTTGTAAGGTTTGCAGCTAACAGACTTACATTCGATCTCAGTTCTATTGATGATGAAGCATTTCCTGTGAACCTTATGATAAAGAAGGGCGGGAAAATTAAAGCCATTCCAATAAACCTTAGTGCTAGTGAAAAAGGTCAACGCACATCAGATGAGGTTAGCAGTGAGGATGCTCCCGGAGACCGGTTTACAGGAATTGCATTTTGGGATGCAGATGTTATTTACAGGAAACTGGAAGCTAGCGCTGTTACGAATAATGAAGAAGTGATTCTCGATATCATACACCAGTACTCGGACAAACATTATACAAAGCTGAGCCAGCTTACATCCAATCCATTTTTTAAAAAGATAAACACCTTTTCTCAGCAGGCTGACACATTTCTTAAAAACAGTAACGGCATTGGCGGGCTTACACCTTACAAGGATGCGGCTAATGCAGAAAGCAGCGGAAGTGGTACTTTGGTTACCAGTATTCTCGGCTCAGCATCCGGCATTGATGTTACCAAATATGTGCAGGCGTTTGCGGATTTTTTAAAAGGAAGAATTAAAGAAGAACTAACGGTGGCCTACATTGCAAGGCTGAAGGATACATTGCTGCATTATAAAGAGCTGCAATACCTGATGCCTAAAACATTTGAGGTTTTTACCAACAATGATGTATTTGCCATACCAACAATGGGGCCTGTTTATAAAGCTGCTTTTGCAGAAGACCTTGCAGCCATGGCACCAAATCTTATCAACCTTGTTTACTCCGAAGAGAAATACAACTATTTGGCAAAAAACGATGGCTTTATCAGCTTCATGTTTGCATACCAGTTTGCAGATCTGTCTGCCAAAGGCTATCATCCTGCAGATATTCTTCACCGCATCAACAACAGCATCGGGTATTCACGAGATTATTTAACCCCCACTAAAGCCGGCTATTTAATATCAACGCTAAGCATGTTTTCCGACAACCTGAGAGACACAACTAACGAGGCCGGCTGGGTAAAAAAAGAAAATCTCAACCTGGTAAACAAAGATTTTTTAAACATTTTTTTGGGATTGCTGTATGAGAAATATCAGCCACTGTTTGATGATACCACCGCCACCGGAAAACAAAACCTGTTGTCGGTATTTCGGGCCACCACATCTGCAACCGATAAGTTATTTGATGTACTGAATGTTGCCAAAACGCTGGATGCCAGAATAAGGGAATTTACCACTGCTGCAGAGGACGTTAAAAAAGCAACAGCCCTGGATGTTTACCTCGAAAATGCAGATGCTATTCTCGATCTTGTAAGCACAACTGCTGTGCTAACAGGCTTAGATCAACAACATCCTGCCCAATATCAGAAATGGAAAAAGATCATCACTAATGCCACCGGCATTGCCAAGTCGCTCAGGGACACCACAAGAAACGGCATTGGCAGCGTGGCAATTAACAGCCTTGCCATTATTGGTGAGTTTTTAAAAACGGAGGGTTCAGGCGGTCGCTTATTCTCCCACAACACAGAAATAACAAAGTTTATAAGCGATGTTTCAGTAGCAAAAAACGCTGATGATGTACGGGGTATCATTGATAATAATTCAGCACCACCCCATTATTACAGGGTGGTT
>JANODM010000067.1:0-1534 GCA_031412695.1 Alphaproteobacteria bacterium | reverse complement strand
AGTTTGTCAAGCCCAACTTGCATAAAACCCCATGTTGTACGCAGCCTTTTATATTTCACCGTTTTCAATTAGTCTTTTTATCTCTCTTGAAAGAATGTCTTCTAAATGTTTGATGCCATCATATTGTAGGCATTTTTGTCCTTGAACATCAAATTTCAATTCATCTCCATTTTTAATCAAAAGGATTGTCGGCTTGCCAATTCCCCAAGCATAACCGACTTCCAAATAAACGTTTGGATTTTGAAAAGTAAGGTCTGCGATAACAGCAACTGCTGTTTCAATTTTACTTTTCATTTTGGATAAAACATCTCCCGTAAAGGTATCCTGGTCTATCCGCTCACATAGAAGGTCGCAGGAATGAATAGGTTGCTGTATCCCATAATAGAAAGTATCGTACATCTCTTTTTTGAAAGGCATAGCTACAAAAATGTGATTCTTTTTGTTAGACGATTCACCAGCAGAAATTATCTTATCAATTCGCTCAGCCTTACTTTTTGCATCATCGATTTCAACAATAAAGGTTTTTGTTTTTTCTTCAAGCTTGATACTAGATTGATTTTTGAAATAACTGTCCAAAACCTTTTGTAATCTGATTACACGGTCATAGTTGTCTTCAATAATAGAAACTCGCTTCAAATTTTCCGGAAAATCATCGTTTTGTGCTGCTTCAAAAATCCCTGCTATTTGAGACAATAAAGCTTCACTTTCATCAAGCCCGTAACCCACACCATGAATAGTCATAGCTATATGTTCTGTCTTCGGATAAAGTTCTTTTAAAGCTGAAAGAGCATGGGAAGCGAATATTTTTATTTCTTTATAAGCAAAATTGTCCAGGCTGACTGTCCCAATAAAAAGTATTTTTTTAAATGAAGTTGAGCCAACATTATTCACCAAAGTAGAATGTCCAATACTAGGACATGTCTTTATAATATCTATTCCACTTTTACTTAAATCATTAGTTATTATCCTATCAACTCCATGTTTGGCTTGAGCATATTTTAGTACCAGTACATCTGCATTAAAACTATTTACATCAGCATGTGTCAAGTTTAAATCAAATTGTCTATTCATGATGTTATTTTAGGCTGTGTACAACATTCGGGTTAACGCGACTGCTAAGCTACTCAAGTTGCGTTAATCCATCCTACGGTAGCCCGGTTACCGCAGCCGGTCTAGCGGCTGTTTCGGCAACTAACCCAGCAAAATTCGCTCTCCGCATCCGCTGCCCCGCACCGCCACCAGCTCGCCGCCACGTAAAACGGGCCGGCCCGCACGTAGCGAGCCGGCCCGTGGCCGTGTAACACGACAGACGTGCGGCGCTATTGCACCAGCAGCTTCTTATACTCCACCTGGTTGGGGAGCTGCACTGTGAGCACGTACACGCCCGGCCGCAGGCCGGCGGGCACGGCATAGCTCAGCGGCTGGGCCGAGGTGAGCTCGGCGTGCGTGCTGGCTCCGATGGGCTGGCCCTGGGCATTGCGTAGCACCAGCTCGGCCGGGCCGTCGTAGCCCGTCACGGTGAGCAGGGCTTTGG
>JANODM010000066.1:0-1597 GCA_031412695.1 Alphaproteobacteria bacterium | reverse complement strand
GCAAAGCGGGACCTCTTTATTAAGAATCTGGCCCAAACTATACCATGGTTCTTAAGGAATGGCTACAAATCCCATCGCTTTTTTCGCCTCTGAAAGGGTTTTATCGGCGATGGCGGCGGCCTTGTCGCGACCTTGGCCCAGGATATTCAGTAATTCGCCTCGATCCCCCAGTAATTCCGTCATACGGATGCCGATGGGGACAATCTTATCGACCAAAAGGTCAGCGAGGGCATTTTTGAATGGCGAGAATTGCTGCCCTGCGAATTGGTCTAACACGGCGTCTGACGACACACCCGATAGAACAGCAAAAATTTCGACCAGATTTTCGACTTCCGGACGGTCTTTGCAACCCTCCCCTGCAGAGGGCATTACGCCTGTATCCGTTTTCGCCCCGCGAATTTTATTCCGAATAGTATCTTCGGAGTCGGATAAATTGATGCGGCTGGCATCCGACGGATCGGATTTGCTCATTTTTTTGGCTCCATCGCGTAACGATTTTACGCGTGCAGCAATCTTCGGAATGACGGGTTCGGGAACAGTGAAAACGTTACCGTATTTCTGATTGAATGATACGGCGATGTCGCGCGTCAGTTCGACATGTTGTTTCTGGTCTTCGCCAACAGGCACATGGGTTGCATGGTACAATAAAATATCCGCTGCCATCAACGTCGGATACGTAAACAATCCCGTCCCGATAGATTCGGAATTTTTGCCCGCTTTGTCTTTGAATTGAGTCATCCGTTTCAACCACCCCATCGGCGTATGACAATTCAACATCCAACCCAATTCGGCATGCGCCGGCACAGATGATTGCACGAAAATCGCGCTTTTGCGTGCATCCAAACCGGAGGCGATATAGGCGGCCGCCAATTCCAGCGTCGCTTGGTGCATTTCTTTCGGGTCTTGCGGCACGGTGATCGCATGCAAATCAACGATGCAATAAAAATTTTCGGCTTCTTGTTGCGTATCGACCCACGGCTTTAACGCCCCTAGATAATTGCCTAAATGCAAACCGACGCCTGTAGGCTGCATCCCCGATAAAATGCGTTTTGTCATCTTAGGCCTCTTCGCCTTTCAGCGATTGTTTTAACGTTTTCAAATTGACAACCTTCATCACGAAAATCAACGCCAGAAAGGCGCCGCCGGCCAAAGCCATTGTGATCGCCAACACCAATAAGCGTTTCATGTTTGAGCCCAGAAATTGATCGATAAACAAAAAGTGGCACGCTGCTAAAATTATCGCCATGACAGACGACGCGACCAAAATCGCCTGGATATTATCTTTCAGCTTTTCATCAAATGACAGTTTGCTTTTCTTGTTGGTCAGATAAATCAAAATCCCGACCTGAACCCATCCGGCAATTGCCGTCGCCAGCGCGATACCCACATGTTCAAGAGGTTTAATTAAAATCAAGCACAGCACGATATTCAAGGCCGCACATACCAACGTGATTTTGACGGGTGTTTTGGTATCTTCCTGGGCATAGAGTGCCGTTGACAACACTTTGACCCCGACAAATGCGGGTAACCCAATCGCATAAGCTTTGAGAGCTGATGCAGTTGCGTGGCTTGCTACAGCGGAAAACTCACCACGCTC
>JANODM010000065.1:0-6208 GCA_031412695.1 Alphaproteobacteria bacterium | reverse complement strand
CCTACCGTGCCGTTACCGTTTCCATCAACGCAGGAGGCTGCGCCGATGCATCCAGAAATACGGGCTTGGGCATTGCGCATATCGCCCGGCATCGCGTCGTATTTTCCTTTAAAGGTTGCAATCGCTGCAGAGTAGCTTTCGATTTCGCGAGAGGTGCGATTCAAGACCGCATTGCTGTAAACTTCTTTGCCGCGTAAAATACCGCCGATCAATAGACCGATAATCATCAAGACAATAGCTAATTCAACTAAGGTAAATCCGTTTTGTTTATTCCGTTGCGATCCATATAGCATGATCAATCCTTTATCGTTTTAAATATGCTTAGACCATACCACAGGATTTATTTTAACAAAACGCTAAAGGTAGGTAATTAAAGAGAATTTTGATCCAGTTTTTTGAAAATATGACGGGCATGGTGCAGAATATCGCGTTTCTTATCGGGATCCATACGCGACCATGTCGCATAAGAATAAACCAGGCGTTGGTTCTTGCGCAATTTGTCTTCGTGTCGTGCCATGAAATCCCAATACAGCGCATTAAGCGGACAGGCTTTTTCGCCAACCGTGATGTTCGGGTCGTAAAAACAGTTTTTGCAAAAATTACCCATCTTGTTGATGTATTTTCCACTGGCGGCATAGGGTTTGCTGGCCATGATCCCGCCATCGCCGAATAAGGCCATGCCGAGCGTATTCGGCAATTCGACCCACTCATACGCATCAGAATAAACCGCCAAATACCAATCGCATACTTCTTTGGGATCGATGCCCGCCAACAGAGCGAAATTTCCTGTCACCATCAAGCGTTGGATATGATGCGAATAAGCATGTTTTTTCGTATGATCGACGGCCTCACTAATACACTTCATTTTGGTGTCTGCGCCCCAATAAAATTCAGGAAGAGGGCGTGCTGCGTTGAAATAATTCATCTCGGCATAGTCAGGCATACGCGTCCAGTAAATACCGCGCACATATTCGCGCCAGCCTAAAATTTGGCGAATAAAACCTTCGACCGCATTTAATGGAGCCTGGTTTTGATAATAGGCCTCTTCGGCCATACGGCATATTTCAAGCGGCAGTAACAAGCCTGCATTGATATAGGACGATAAAAGCGAGTGATACAAATAGGCTTCGCCTGCCACCATTGCGTCCTGATAGTCGCCGAAATTAGGCAATAGCGTATCAATGAAATGTTTTGCCTCGGCCAATGCTTGGCGTTTGGTAACGGCGAAATGAAACGGTTCTAAATCACCGAAATGATCTGAGAAACGTTTTTTGACCAGTTTTAAAACAGCGGTGGTAATAGCGTCTTTTGGATGGCTGATACGTTGCGGCGAAACAAGCGTATCATTTCCCGCTTTGCGGTTTTCACTGTCGAAATTCCATTTCCCCCCCACAGGTTTTCCGCCGACATCCAGTAGAATCCCGTGCTTCTTACGCATGTCACGATAGAAAAATTCCATACGCAAGGATTTTTTGTCACCAGCCCATTTTTTGAATTCATCGATCGAGCATAAAAACCGCGTATCAGTTTTGATATGGACGGGGACTTTAAGCGTTTTTTGCCAGGACTTTATTTTTTCCAACACACGCCATTCACCCGGTTCAGTGATGGTTAATTCAGTGCACTTGGTGTCGGCAATCGCGCGTATGACTTCGGCATCAAAGCTGCCCGTGTTTTTTGGATCATCAAGCGTGATGTAACGCACATTGAACCCATTCTTTTTGAGCTCCTCTGCGAAATGTCGCATAGCAGAAAACAAGAACGCGATTTTCTTGGGGTGGTGTCTGGTATAAGTCGCTTCTTCCCATACCTCACAGATCAAAATCACGTCCGATTTTTTGTCGGCGTTTTCCAAAGACGATATGCTGTGCGATAATTGATCGCCCAAAATAAGACGAAGCATTTTCATTTAAATTTATTTCAGTTTTTTGACGATGGGAAAATAAAGCGGATAGGGAAGAAGCGAAATGATTTTCATTAAAAAGGTGAATTTTTTAGGGAAGTGAATTTCAAAGGAGTTCGTTAATAACCCGTCAGCGATGGCGACGGCCGCCTCTTCAGGCTCGATCATCATCGGCATTGTAAAATTGTTCTTGTCCGTCAGCGGCGTGCGCACAAAACCGGGGCTGATCAATTTAACATCAATGGACGCGGGGGCTTCGGCACGTAACGACTGCGCTAGATTGATAACGGCGGCTTTGGTGGCGGAATAAGGCTGGCCGTTCGGTAAGCCGCAATACCCGGCCACACTGCCGCATAAGGCAATTTGTTCGATCTGACCGTTTTTAATTAGAGGTGTTACAGCACGAATAAGATTAAGCGTGCCGCCCAGATTAATCGAGACGATATCATCAACTGCTTTGGCGTCTAATGCCAAAAGGCTCATCGGTTGATACGCAGCAGCAAGATGAATGATGCTGTCGACCGGACCCATTGCAGATAACACGCGGTCAAAATCCTCTGCCTTGGCAACATCCATCGCATAGGAGCGATGTTGCGGCCCCAAGCCGACGACAAGGGCATCTAATTTACCCTGATCACGCGCGGATACATTAACGACTGCGCCGCGTTTGGCTAACTCAACGGCCAAAGCGTGACCGATGCCTGTGCTGGCACCGATCACCCAGATTTTTTTGCCCGCCAGCGACTGCATTACTGCGGTTGCTTTTGCATGAAAATCGTCAATTCAGCGACTTTGACTCCGAATTTTTTCAAATACGAACGGTTGATCAAAACCCCATCGCGCATTAGGAACATGCGGTCATCAAAGGTGATGCGATAGCTGCTGTCACCGACTTTAAGATCCATGTCGTAAATCCATTGCATTGATCCGCCTTGGATCGTGCCAACGGCTTTGCCAAAGATATCACTAGCGCGGCCTTCATAGGTGCCGTCTGGCAATTTGACGATTTTCCATGTACGTTTTTGTTTTTCGCCGTCGTAATAATCGAAATCTTCTTCCAACGTGCCTTCGTTACCATTCCAGGTCCCGACCATATCGACTTCAAAGCGGCGATTGACTTTACCGTTACGGCTTTGGACGACGCCCCAGGCTTTGATCGGGCCGTTGAAATATTCTTCGACTAGAAACGCAGGCGTTTTAGTTTCCTTTTTCTCTAAGGTCGGGGTGGAACATGAACTAAGCATGAGGATACATCCTATCAGCGCGAGGGTGGATTTGAGTTTCATTATACGTCTCCTTATTAAAATAAACTGTCCAAAATCCTGCTGCGATGATCGCTGCAATTTTGATCAGACACGGAACAGCCGCATAGCACAGTAGTAACGTTCTTAATGCTTTTTCATCATTGTCAGCGGCGGGTACGAAACCGATTTGTCCTAACCACGACAGGCTTACACCACTTGCCAAAGCCAAAGCGGCTTTTGTCAAAAAACTCATCATGGCAAAAGATGAAGCGGTTTCCGAATCTGCACCACCATCATCCAGCAGATCAGATAGGATCGAAGGCGGTAAAATCAATTCGCCGCCAAATGCCGCGCCGGACAGCGCACAAATAACCAGATAGGCTGTGATGTCGCCAGGCTGTAAGAAATAGGCTCCTGTAAAGGATGCCACGGCCAATATCATGGCACCAAGCCAGGCGCGCTTTTTATCTTTGCGCGCGACCATTTGCCACAACGGTACGGCTGCAAAACCACATCCGAAATACAACAGCAAGCACGCACCGAGATAATTTTCCGCATTCAGATAATCACGCACGAAAAAAATTAACAATGCTGCTGGAATAGCTGACGACAACGAGGTCAGCCCGTAAATCACATAAAACCAGGATAGTCTGCGTGAAAACATACGTCGCCAAGACGGCTTTTCCGATGATAAGGTGCGCGCAAAAACGGTTTTATTTGTGACATACCAACGCGAAAAAACAAACCAGCAAGCACACGCCAAAGCCAAAGCGATGGCCGCAAATAAAGCAAATCGATCCGATTGAGGGAAAAGTTTTTGCAGGGCCGGCGGCAATAACACGGCGGTTAATAATCCAGCGATGCCTAACGCTTCGCGCACGGCGACGATACGGGTTTTTTCTTGCGGGTCTGCAGACCATAAACTGCCGATGGCGTTCAGATTAATGCTGAGGACGCTATACCCAGTCGTGGCCAAAAGCAACATGATCGCTAGCCACCATTCAGCATTTCCCGTCGGATGATATAAAAGGAAAAAACTGATGGCGAATACGGCGAAAAAAACAATCATCACCGCATGACGATAGCGGCGGTATCGATCACCGATAAAACCGATAACGGGATCCTGGAACGCATCAAACAACCGAACGACTAGTAAAATAATGCCCAAAGCGGCAACGGAAACGCCGTGCTGTGTTGCATATAAATCGGGAATATAAATATAAAGCGGCAAGCCGACGAAGGCTAAGGGGAACGCAAGCAATCCTGACGCGATCAATTCGCGTAACGGAATTTTTGCCTGGGTTGATACCGCAGGCATATCAAAATTGCCCCAAAAGTCTGTCGCGCAGATCGGTTTTTTTGGCTGTGTCGCCCAACCAGATATTGAAAAAATATGTGCCGAAACGTTTGTCGGTAATTGTCCCTATTTTACGACCGTTTTGCAGAAACACTGTTTCACCTTTGACAGTACGAATACCTGTCAAGACCGTGGTCGTCGTCACATCGGGGAAAATGCGGCGCATTTGTTCATGCCAACTGGCTAAGGTGACTTCGTCGTTGAAGCCTTGAGCACGAATTTCGGCAACGGAAGTGTCGGCGATGTCCCGACCTTTCAGGTTACGCAAGTAACGCAAGCTTAACGCCGTCGGTCGTTTGTCGGAATAGCGTCCAACTGGCGCATAGAGTGTTGCATCATATACATCCCACACCATGTAGGTCAGGCGACCTTGGCCGACGATTTCGGCTTTCGGAATATAGGCTTTGATGTAAGACGGTGCCGTGCCGCGCGCATGGATGGATCCCACAGGAAAGAACCCGATCAATGCGGTAAAAACTGCGGCAAGGATAAAGCGGTTAGGCATGAGTCAACTCGATTTGCATGACATTGGTTCGTCCGGTCTTGAACCCAGCGATACAAGAGGCCAGATAAAAACGCCATAGTCGAATAAAGCTGTCATCAAATCCCAAGGCTTTTACGTCATCCTTATGCACATCAAACGTCTTGAGCCATTGCTTTAAGGTTGCTGCATAATCAAGACCAAAATCGAATTGATTGTCGGCGCGCAAACCCGAGCGTGCGGCAGCTTGCTTGAAAACGGACGGGCTGGGCAGCATACCGCCCGGAAAAATAAAGCTGCGAATCGCATCGCTGCCTTTACGGTATTTGTCGAACAGATTATCGTGAATCGTAATCGTTTGGATCACCGCTTTACCTTGCGGGTTCAACAAGGATTTGACTTTGTCAAAATAAGTCGGCCAATATTTTTCGCCGACGGCTTCAAACATTTCGATGGATACAATGGAATCAAACGTACCTTTTTGATGACGGTAATCCGTGTAATTGACTTGTGCGTTGGTGCCGACGCGTTGCTTGGCATAGTCGTGTTGTTCTTGAGAAATCGTAATGCCTTGCAGGTCGAAATTACCGTTAAGCGTCGCGCGATCCAAAAATCCGCCCCAGCCGCAACCGATTTCCAGCAACTTACCTTCATTGCCACGCAAAACATCTAAGATACGGTCGTATTTGTTATGTTGTGCCTGTTGTAAGCTTTCTTGCTGCGTATGAAATAAAGCCGACGAATACGACATGGTTGGGTCCAGCCAAAGTTTATAAAACGCATTGCCCAAATCGTAATGTGCGTGAATATTCTTCTCACTGCCTTTGACCGTATTGCGGCGCAGAAAATAGTTGAGACGCTCTTTGATTTTAATCGCCGTATGACCAAACAGGAAACGCGACATGACCTGCTCGTTTTGCAGGCCTAAGGTCAACAGGTTTTCAAGATTATCAGTTTCCCACAGACCCGATTTGTAATCTTCAGCAAAACCGACATCGCCTTTTGTTGCCATGTTTTTCAAAACCGACCAATCGCGCAATTCCAACGTGCCTGCAGCACCGGGTTGCTTGCCTTGAAAGATGCGCGTTTTACCATCCGGCATCACAAGGCGGAAATGACCATATTCCAATTGATCCAGGTTACGCAAAAAATGATCAGTAATTTTATTCGTCAGCATGATTCTCTCTTTTAATTTTAATCGTCTTAATTATCTAACATAGCGG
>JANODM010000064.1:0-7445 GCA_031412695.1 Alphaproteobacteria bacterium | reverse complement strand
CGCATAGACGATGCCGCTTTCAGTACGTAATAATCCGTATTCATACGGCAAGGATAAGGCTTCGTGGCTGGCGTGGATGTTTTCATCAGCCAGCAAGGCCGCCATCTCACTCGAAAAGCGATGTGCCTGCAGCAAACGATCCGCGTTAGCCCCACGATCATTTATATTACGACCATTCATCATATCGCCGCGATAGACGGGAACATCTTGTCCTGAAATCTTTTCATGTGTTTGGGTTCGCGGCTTGGCCAATTGTCCTGCGACACGGCCTAATAAAATAACGGGCGCATTTGTTTCGTTTTCGCGAATAGCACCTAATTCGTGCATTTGTTCGACGAAATCACGCATTTCCTGCGCAGCCGTTTTCGGATCATGGCCATCCATATCCTCAGCACAATTTCCCGCTTGCAAGATCGACGCTTTGCCTTGTGCAACTGATGCCAAATTTTCCTTCAGTTGCAATACCTCTGTTAAACGTGTCAGCGTAGGTTTTTGCTGCAAGTCCGACATGGCACGGATCACGGTTCTAGGACGCGAATAAATTGGTTGTTGATAAGAATGAGCCGTAGCGGGACTGGCAAGCATATCGATCCATCGCGTGGATGTTCCTGAAATTGTTTGATCTAAAGCAAAGGGTCGTGGAATTACGGTCATATCATTCACTTGGATTAAATAATGGAGACGCGTTCAGGTTCCCTATGGAGAGAGGGCGAACGGGGATTATAAATTGTAAATTTGAGTAAAAATGATGATGTCTGGCTATTGCCAGAAATAAAAACCGTAAAAATAAGCGCGGGCGGTTGAGGTCATCATGAAATCAATTAAATCACATTTACCGAATCTGTCAAGAAAAAATTGCTTTTATTCGAAATACCGTCGAAAGACGGTATCTTAATAAGCAAAAGATCCCGATTTTCATCGGGATTACGATATTTTTTAAAGCTTAAATACCCGATCCATCGGGTCGAACGGCGTATTCGTGTCCGTAACACCCGGATACGCCATGTTCCATTCATCCAAATGGGCACGCATTTCAAGCGGTACAGGCGCAGTCAAACTCATTGTTTTTCCTGTGACGGGATGCGTGAAATGCACGCATAACGCATGTAACCACAAACGTTCTTGCGCTGCCGTTTCAGTAAAAGAATGTTCTGCCATGCCGCCATATTTCACATCACCCAAAATTGGCGTGTGGATATGCGCCATATGCACGCGCAATTGATGCATACGTCCTGTCTCGGGACGTAACGCAACCAACGCGACCTCACGACCCGAATAGGATAACACTTTGTACAAGGTCGATGCAGCCTTACCGTTTTCGCGATCGACGATGACACCGCCCTCGACCTTAAGCAACGCGTGTTTGATTTCACCCTCGTGCGCGCGCGGTACATCAACCGTCATCGCCAAATATGTTTTGCGCACGTCACGATGCTTTAGCATGTGACCCAGACTTGCGGCTGCGGCACGATTCTTAGCGACAAGTAAAATCCCGCTGGTATCTTTATCAAGGCGATGGACCAGTTTCGCTTTTTCGCCGTCTTTATTACGCCATGCACCTAATAAACGATCGACATGGCGCATGGTTTTCGATCCGCCTTGTGTCGCCAGACCGCTGGGCTTATTCAGTGCTATAATGGCATCATCTTCATACACCACTAATGACCGTACGAATTTCTTTTCAGCAGGGGTTAGATCACGCTCGGCGATCGGCACGCTTGCGTGATGCAGAACGGGCGGCAAACGCAATTGCATCCCCTCTTCCAAACGCGCTTTGCCTTCGACGCGTTTACCGTCCAGACGAATCTCGCCTTTGCGCAACGCTTTTTGAATGATCGGATAACCGACACCGGGATATTTCTGTTGCAGCCAACGGTCCAGGCGTTGCCCGGCATCGGATTCGGTAATCAGGACGGGTTTATATTGTGTAGAGTTTGTCATGTAGACACTTTACGCTTGGATTGAAAATAAGCCAGGCGTTTTTGAATTTCGCGTTCAAAACCACGGTCTACAGGCTCGTAATAGGTTTCACGTTTCATCTCGGGCGGGAAGTAATTCGTCCCCGCATAGCCTTCATCCGTGTCATGATCATAAACATACCCCGAACCATAGCCTGCTTTTTTCATCATTTTGGTCGGCGCATTTACGGCATACATCGGCGGCATTAGCGATCCCGTTTGCTCGGCGCGCTGCTTGACCTGATTATACGCATTATATAACGCGTTTGATTTCGGAGCTGTTGCGACATACACCAAAGCCTGGGCCAATGCCAATTCGCCTTCGGGCGAACCTAAACGCTCGAAAATCTGCCATGCCGTCATAGCCTGAACAATCGCATTTGGGTCAGCCATGCCGACATCCTCATTGGCCATACGCACGATACGACGCGCGATAAAATGCGGATCTTCACCTCCCGCCAGCATCCGCGCAAACCAATAAAGGGCTGCATCGACATCAGATCCGCGCACTGATTTATGCAGAGCTGAAATCAGATTGTAATGCGCTTCCTGATTTTTATCGTATAAAGGCGCGCGTTGTTGAATCAATGTTTCTAATTCTTCTGTGGTCAGATTCTTTTTAGATTTGGTCGACAAAATGGCTTCGACCATCGTTAGTAAATAGCGCCCATCACCATCCGCCAGGGATTTCAAAATAATGCGCGCTTGATCGTCCAACGGTAACTGCTTGTGCAATTCGGCTTCGGCCCGTTGCAGCAAGGATTCCAGTGCATCGACCTCTAGGCGTTTTAAAATATAAACAGGGCAACGCGACAGCAACGCCGAATTCAACTCAAAGGACGGGTTTTCCGTCGTAGCACCGATCAAAATAATCGTTCCATCCTCGACCACAGGTAAGAACGCATCTTGTTGCGATTTGTTGAAGCGGTGAATTTCATCAACGAACACCACCGTACCTTTATTCATTTTCTTGTAATCGCGCGCGCGTTCGAATGTTTTGCGAAGATCGGCTACTCCGCTGAACACGGCAGACAAGCCTTCGAATTCCAGGCCGCTACTTTCAGCCATCAATCTTGCCAGTGTCGTTTTACCGCAACCCGGCGGACCCCATAAAATCATTGACCGCAGGGTTTTTTTTTCAGCCATCTGGCGCAACGGTTTCCCTTCGCCCAACAGGTGATCCTGGCCGACCACATCGTTCAATGTTTGCGGACGCAAACGATCGGCCAAAGGTTGCGTCATCAATTCACCTTTAATGTCAGGCTTTGGTCGCCGCGCATAAACACGATTGTCCAGCCACGTGCAGGTTCATCCAATTTTTCTTGTAATTGTTCTGCTGACGTAATGGCAACGCCATTGACGGACGTAATGATATCGCCTTTACCCAAACCCAAACGTGCCGCGATGCCGCCTGACCTTTTGATCATCACGCCTTTTGATGCATCCGTGATGCTATCCATTTCCTCGAGCATTCCAGGCGATAAATCGATAACTTGTGCTCCATTCAACGGATGATTACCGCGTAAAATGACTGGATCAGTCGAAATTTTTTCAGGCAAACTAACCGGCAAAGGCAATACTATTTCCCGGCCGTCCCGTAGAATAATGACAGGCACGGTATCGCCGATATTTTGCGTAGCCAACACATAGCGCACGCCTTTCATATCATCGATCTCGCGCCCATCCATCGACAGAATGATATCGCCGCGTTTGATGCCCGCTTGATCAGCCGGACTTTGGTCATACACATCTTGAACTAAGGCGCCTTTTGGCCGATCTAGTTTCATGCTTTCCGCAATATCGTTCGTGACAGTTTGCAAAGACGCCCCCAACCAAGCACGTTGCACGGTCGTCCCACCACTGGCATAGGATGCAACGACTTGTTTCACCAAATTGGCCGGTACGGCGAAACCGATCCCCATATAGCCGCCTGATTTGGAAAAGATCATCGTGTTGATCCCCAACACGTTGCCCGCCATGTTGACCAAAGCACCACCTGAATTACCGGGATTGATTGCAGCGTCCGTTTGAATGTAATAGCCGAAACCTTTTGCACCAATATTCGTGCGCGCCGTTGCCGACACGATTCCGGTGGTCACGGTTTGTCCGACGCCGAACGGATTACCGATAGCCAACACCAGATCGCCAACCTCGGCCGTATCGGAATCGGCAAAATTCAACGCTGTCAATTTTTGCCCTTTTAAATCCAATTGCAGCAATGCCAGATCGGATTTTTCATCCACCAATACCGTTTTAGCAGAAAATTCGCGCTTATCTGCCAAGGATACATTGATCTCGGTTGCGTTCTGCGCCACATGCGCATTCGTCACGACAAGACCGTCCGCGCGCACGATGACACCTGACCCCAAAGAATTGGCTTCACGCGGACGCATCTGCATACCGCCGCCGAAAAACTGACGGAAAAAAGGATCGTTGAATAATGGATTAATCGGTTGGGCAACCATTGTCTTGGCATAGATGTTGACAACACCCGGGGTCACTTTTTTAACGACAGGCGCGAATGACATTTGCATTTGAATGGGCGATGCAGGAACGATCTTGACGGATTGATCCTGAGCATATGCAGCAAATGACGATAAGATGAGAACCGAAATAATACTTCCAACTAAACGCATAGCCGATTGCTCCATTTCTGATTTTCAATTTGATAAGCACATTTTAGACGTTTTTTGACACTCTGTATAGAAAACTTGATGAACCAATTTCATTTTAACTGCTTATGATGAATTAACGGATTTACCCTCAACTCAACATAGCCATCTTTTGCCATCGTTTTATGATTATTTTCTAACCCAACAAGGAAAATATCATGAAAAACGTTATGCTCATGTCGGCTTTTACAGCCGCTTTACTCACCTCGCCTGTTGCTCAAGCACAGACACAACGTACGCAAACCGAAACTCAATCCAGTACAACCAGCACATCCAATACCAGCACGGCCTCTGTCGATATTAAATCCATCCGCACAGCGGCCCAATTGCGTATGGCCTTGATTGGCCCGGCCACAGTTTCTTTGAAAACCAGCCAAATGGCAGTTGATAAGGCATCAAACGACAAAGTCGAACAATTTGCACAATTCGAAACGGATGAACAAACAACGACCGGTGCGATCCTAAAAGAATTAGCCACACCGGTACCGGCTATGACGGAAAAAGACAATGCGGTCATGCAAAAACTGCAAGATGCAAAAGGCGATGATTTCGACAATGCTTATTTGATGGCACAAATTGACGGTCATACGACGCTTCTTAGCATCGTTGACGCTTATTTGGGCAACGCCAACAAATCAGCTACTGATCCGATGGAAATGAATGCGCGTCACATGGCGATGTTGATGCGTTCGACCATCAGACAGCATTTAGCACAAGCTAAAGAATTACAAAGCATGATCGACTAATAATCGATTTTCGCTTCTAATAAAAAATCCCCGGATCGCTCCGGGGTTTTTTATTAATTGAAAAGATCATTTCGGTTAGGCGGTAATCCTCGCATCACGGTTGTAATAATGCCTTCAGCCTAAGTAATCTACCACTCACCAGGTGTCAGAGACGTGGCAGATGCAGGGGCACAATTTGTAACGTTTAAAATATTTCGTCCCCCGAATACTTTATCATAATTAACTTCAAAGTCGCATACCACATCGGGTTTGATCGCATGATATATTTTACCCTCTAAAAACTTGCCTTCAAATATTTCCTCTTCATCTCTGAGCGTACCCACGTCGGTATCGATGAAGTGATCTGTTTCTATACGAGTACGTTTATTACGGCGTACGAGACGTGTTTCCGTATGTTTGCTTTTGACACGTGCGGTAATAGTCTTGTTTTCGGTACCCAGAAAATGATAGGTCGCATAGCAGGTCAGCAAAAGACCTGCGCCAATCATTTTTACTAATGGTGATTCTTCTGTATTAGACATTTCCCGCTTCCTTTAACATATTAAAAATAACAGGATTCGGGTGTTAATTCAACTAAAAAGCCGCCTAGTTAAGGCGGCTTTTTCAAATTCATAAGGTAAAAGCTTAAACAGTAGTCGCTTTGCGGCCCGGTTTCGCACTCGAGCTTTGGGCTTTTTTGACGGTGTCTTTTGCTGGTTTGGCTTTCGGCGCTTTTGGTGCAGCTTTCTTAGCTTCTTTTTGCGCTTTTTCGGTTGCGACGCCGATGTCTTCCATCTCGTCGTCTTGCGTGAAATCTTGCCCGCTGTCTTTGCCACGAGCCGTAGCATCACGATCAACCAATTCGATAACGGCCATCGCGGCGTTGTCGCCATGACGGAAACCCGCCTTCAGAACGCGCGTATAACCACCCGAGCGGTCTTTATAACGCGGTGCCAAGATATCGAATACTTTGGCGACCATTACTTCATCACGCACCTGAGCGATTGCTAGACGGCGATTAGCCAATCCGCCTTTTTTCGCATAGGTGATGATCGGATCCATGACGCGACGCAATTCTTTTGCTTTTGGCAAGGTCGTCACGATTTGCTCGTGCTTGATTAATGCTGCCATCATATTCGCGAACAACGCTTTACGGTGGCTGGAGGTACGATTTAAACGACGCATCGATTTACCATGAAACATCGGTTTTTCCTTTTCTGCCACCGTGGTGGCGTTGTGACGTTGCGGTACAACATCGATTGGCGATCTTGGTCAAGCAGCAAGCTGGCAAAACACAAGCGAGGCACCACGCCTCTTTGAAAAATCCCCTTTTGCAAGGGGATTTTTAAATTTAGCTAAACTGATCTTCCAATTTCTTGGCCAGTTCTTCGATATTTTCAGGCGGCCATTGCGGAATGGTCATGCCCAAGGTCAAACCCATTTGCGTCAAAACTTCTTTGATCTCGTTCAACGATTTGCGGCCGAAATTCGGTGTGCGCAGCATATCGTTTTCGGATTTCTGAACCAAGTCGCCGATATAGATGATGTTGTCGTTCTTGAGGCAATTTGCCGAACGAACTGACAATTCCAATTCGTCGACTTTCTTGAGCAAGTTGCGGTTGAACGGCAGATCATCTTGCGCGGCTGTCGCGGTGGCAGCATCCGGATCTTTGAAGTTGATGAACACGGCCAATTGATCTTGCAAAATGCGCGCGGCATACGCAACGGCATCTTCAGGGGTCAACGTACCATTGGTTTCAATGTCCAACGTCAATTTATCATAGTCGGTGATTTGACCGACGCGTGTATTGTCGATGGCATAGGCGACTTTGCGAACCGGCGAGAAAATGCTGTCGACCGGGATTAAACCAATCGGCGCTTCTTCGGGACGGTTGGCCGACGCGGCGCGATAGCCTTTGCCGGTTTGAACCATGAATTCCATTTTCAATTCCGCGCCGCGATCCAGCGTGCACAAAACTAAATCAGGATTGACGATTTCCAAATCCGAACCGCACGTGATCATTCCAGCGGTAACTTCGGCAGGACCCTTGACCGACAAGGTCATCGTGCGTGGCAGATCAGTGTGCGCG
>JANODM010000063.1:0-5898 GCA_031412695.1 Alphaproteobacteria bacterium | reverse complement strand
CATCCGATTTTACTTTCGGTGCAAATTCGAAATTGCCAGACGGCATTTGTAAGGTGTCAGTGACATCCAAACCGAAACCGCGCAATGCAACGATCTTCTTTGGATTATTGGTGATTAATCGGAACTGCGTCACGCCCAAATCAGCCAAAATTTGAGCACCGACGCCGTAATCGCGCAAATCCATCTGAACCGGATTCTTGCGGCCATTCGTTATGCCCGTACCATACGCTTTTAACGTGCCCAACATCGATTGAGGCGTGCCATCTTGACTGCGCAAATAAACGACGACACCTGATCCTTCGGCATTGATATAGGTCATCGCCGCCGTCATCTGTTGAGCATTTTCTTTGTCGCTTTCACCCATAATCTCAAGCAGCATATTCTCGTGCTGAATACGTACAGGCGGCGACGATTGTTTTAATTGATCCAAAGATCCTTTGACTAGCGCCAAATGCTCGACGCCGTTCAATGTATCTTTGTAGCCCACGGCGGTAAACGCACCATATTTTGTCTCGATCTCTTTGACGATTTTGCGAATAACAAAACGCTCGCGCTCCATGCGGTATTGAATCAATTGAGTGATGGTGACGAAAGGCAAATTATGTTTCTTGGCGAATGCCGCCAAATCATCACGGCGTGCCATCGACCCGTCATCATTCATAATCTCACAAATCACCCCGGCTTGAGGCAAATCCGCTAAACGCGCAAAATCAATTGCTGCTTCGGTATGGCCGACACGGCGCAAGACGCCGCCTGTTTTGGCAAGCAATGGAAACACGTGGCCCGGACGGCGGAAATCATCAGCAACAGCCGTCTCACTGATCAAACATTGAATGGTGGTGGCACGATCGGCGGCGGAAATCCCGGTTGATACGCCAAATTCAGGACCCGCATCGACGCTGATGGTGAACGGTGTTTGGTTCGGATCGGTGTTTTCCTGAACCATCGGATGCAAATTCAACGCGTCCGCACGACTTTGAGTCATCGATACGCACACCATGCCGCGGGCTTCACGCAACATAAAGTTTATCATTGCAGGGGTCACAGCGGATGCGGCACAGATCAAATCGCCTTCGTTTTCGCGGCCCTCGTCGTCGGCCACGACGATAAATCCGCCTTTGGCGACGGCGGCAATCGCCTCGTCAATCGTGCTGAATTTTATTTTGTCCGGAGATAATTGAATGATTTTATCGTTAGTCATGACTTAGCACCTTTCGCAGTGGCCTTTGATTTCAATGACCGTGTTAGCAACACGGAATCCTTTTTCTTGCGCACGCTTGCGTACGCTGTCTGTCAATTTTTCGTCGTGAATGTCGGTGACCGTGCCGCATGTTTGGCAAATCAGATATTGATGCGAATGTTCGCCGCCGCATCCGATATAGGCATTCAAACTTTCGATCTTGTGGACCAGATTCAAATCTTGCAAAAAATCCAAGGCACGATAAACGGTCGGTGGTTTGGCTGATGCATCGTTCTTAGCCAGATCCGCCAAAATATCATACGCTTTGCGGGGTTGATGGCTTTGCCACAATAATTCCAATACGTCGCGACGCGTTTTGGTCAGGCGTGCGCCGTTTTGTTCGCATACGCTTTCAGCTTGAGCGACCGCTTGCTTGACGCAGGATTTGTGGTGGGCACATTTTGACATATGTCAACATATAACCCTCTCATTTAAGACGGTCAAGATTTCTTTTTCGCCGGTTTCTTTTGTTTCTTATTTGAAATCAATATGTTAATCGTCTCAACTCCGCCTGAGAACGCCATCGCGAAATAGATGTAGGTTTTCGAGACTTCGACACCGAATCCCTCGATGATCAACAAGAACCCGATCAACAAGATAAAGCTGAGCGCCAGCGTTTTAAGTGACGGATGCTTCATGATGAATTCCGACACGAAGCCCGTAAAGAACAACATGATCAACATAGCAATCGTCATGGCGATCATGATGATCGGAATATGTTTGGTCACACCAACGGCCGTGATGACGCTGTCGAAGGAAAAGATCAAATCGATGAACATGATTTGAATGATCGTGGACATCAATTTGCCCTTGCTAGCTCTCAACGCTGCTTCGTCCTCTTCCGAGAACAGATCGTGCATCGCCGTTACGGCCTTATAAATCAGGAATAAACCGCCTAAAATGATCAGGATGTCTTTGCCGGAATAATCTTTGCCCAAGAACGAAAAAAGCGGCTCGACCAATTTCAACACCCATGAAATCGTCAGCAACAATAAAATACGCAAACCCAAAGCACCGATCAAACCAATACGGCGCGCTTTTTCACGGTTGGCTTTCGGCAAATGCTGCACGACCAAGGCGATGACGACGATGTTATCGATACCCAGGATGATCTCCAGGGCCGTTAACGACATCAAACTGATGAACCCCTCAAGGGTAAGCAAATAAGCGAGATCGGTCAGCATTTCTTTTCCTTTGTTCACCCGTTTGTAGCGACAATTCAGCGGGTTGTCGAGGTCTTGCGCCGCAGCAGTTTTTAATAAATAATGATCCCTATGACAAACGTATCTTCGACTTTATCTGATATGCCCGGTTACCGCATCGGCGAAACCGATACCAGGCCCTGGGGCATGTGGGAAGTCTTGGATACAGGGGTTGAGAACGGCGAAGAATTTTGCATCAAGAAAATCACCGTCAATCCGGGTGGCATCTTGTCGTTGCAATCGCATAAACTGCGCCGCGAAGTATGGACCGCTTTGGAAGGCTCTATCGAAGTAACGCGCGACGACAAAATCATCACGTTATCCAAAGGCGAAACGATTGATATTCCCTGCGGGGCCGTCCATCGCATGGCCAACCGCAGCGATACGGTCGCCGTTATCCACGAAATTCAACGCGGCATTTGTCGCGAAGACGATATCATCCGCCTCGAGGACGTCTACGGACGTTCCTAAACTTTTTCACGGAGAAAAAACATGACTAAAATTAAAGTAAAAAACCCGATTGTCGACTTGGACGGCGATGAAATGACGCGCATCATTTGGGCATGGATCAAGGAAAAGCTGATCCATCCTTATTTAGAAGTGGACTTGAAATACTACGATTTGTCGATTCAAAAACGCGACGAAACAAATGATCAAATCACAATCGATGCAGCAAACGCCATCAAACAGCATCGCGTTGGCGTCAAATGCGCGACCATCACACCCGATGAAGCCCGCGTCAAAGAATTCAACCTCAAGAAAATGTGGAAATCGCCAAACGGCACAATCCGCAATATTTTAAATGGCACTGTCTTTCGCGAGCCGATCATCATGAGCAACGTTCCTCGCCTGGTTCCGGGCTGGACCCAACCAATGGTCGTTGGTCGTCATGCGTTCGGTGATCAATACAAAGCGACTGATTTTTCCGTGCCGAGCGCAGGCACGCTGACGATGACGTTCAAGCCTGCAGATGGTTCGGCAGAGCAATCCTTCGAGATTTTCAAATTTGAAGAGCCGGGTGTTGCCATGGGCATGTATAATTTGGACAGCTCGATTGCGGAATTCGCACGCGCATCCTTCAATTACGGTTTGCAACGTAATTACCCGGTTTACTTGTCGACTAAGAACACGATTTTAAAAACCTATGACGGACGATTCAAAGATTTATTCCAAAAAATCTATGATGCCGAATTCAAAGCCGAATTTGAAAAACGCAAACTCTTTTACGAACACCGTTTGATTGACGATATGGTCGCCTATGCGATCAAATCATCGGGCGGTTTCGTTTGGGCCTGCAAAAACTATGACGGGGATGTGCAATCCGACATCGTCGCGCAAGGCTACGGCTCGCTTGGTTTGATGACGTCTGTATTGCTAACGCCGGACGGCTCGACCGTCGAAGCAGAAGCCGCACATGGCACGGTGACGCGTCATTATCATCAATATATGGCAGGCAAAGAAACCTCGACCAATCCGATCGCGTCGATCTTTGCATGGACCAGAGCGTTGCGTTATCGCGGTGATTTCGACAACACACCTGATGTCGTGAATTTTGCACTTGCGTTGGAAAAAGCCTGTATCGATACGGTTGAGGCAGGCCATATGACCAAAGATTTGGCGATTTTAATCAGCCCGGATCACCCGTATATGGTGACGAATGCCTATATGGATGCGGTCGCCGAACGATTGAAGAAATCAATCTAGAATCCAAACTTGTCCCGGCTTTAAGGCGCGAAACGTGTCGGTGTTAATGTTTGCTTTTTGCAAGCCTGTCGCCAAATCTCTTACGGGTGCGTCGATGCCTTCATCCGTCAGCTGAAACGTTCCGTAATGCACGCCGATGGCGTTTTGTGCCTGGATATCTTGGAAAATCTTGATCGATTCATCGGGATTGACATGCGATTCCTTCATGAACCAACGTGGTTCATAGGCACCGACAGGAATAATCGCAAAACGCATTGACCCGTGTGCAGCATACGTATCTTTGAATACTTTGCCACTGAAATAGCCTGTATCACCCGAATAATAAATTTTACCATCGGGTAGATCCAATACGAAACCTGCCCACAATGTTTGATTGCGGTCCCAAATCGTGCGTGCAGACCAATGCTGTACCGGCTCGACCGTAATTTTCAGATCATTGTTGAAAGCGACATCTTGATGCCAATCCAAGGCCTGAACGCGTACGTTCTTGACTGCATCTTTTATCAAACTATCGACGCCCAATGGGACAACAAAAAGAGGATTGTCATGCGACGCTAATTTTTCGACGGTTTCCAAATTCAAATGATCGTAATGACTGTGGCTAATGACGACGACATCGATTTTCGGCAGGTCGGCAAATGTAACCCCAGGTGCATGCACGCGTTTAGGACCCATAAATGAAAACGGGCTGGCGCGTTTCGACCAAATCGGATCGGTTAAAATATTTAACCCTCGCGTTTGCAGCAACACAGTTGAATGATTGACAAACGACACACGCAATTCGCGGCCCTGGACTACGCTTGGCGGTTTATCAGTCGGACCATGTTCAACCCATTCAGGCCACTTGGTACGCGGGCTCGTCATACGCCATTTCACAACATCAAGAAAACTTTTGTCAGAAAACGGATCGACCGCTGTGAATGTTTTACCGTTGAAATGATCGGTAACAGGCCCTTGATAAGGCGGTTTGGAACAAGCCATCAGAAAGACACACAATGAAAATGACAGAAAGATACGTCGCATGGTTGTTATATAGGCAATCCTTTTTTAAAAAGAAGACCTCATCCCCTCATATAATAACAAAGTGGTGGCCATGGCGACATTTAACGATTCCGATCCACCCGGCATGGGGATCGTGACCTGCTGATTGCACATACCTTTAAGGCCTGGACTTACGCCTTTTTGTTCGTTGCCCATCAACAAAATCGCTTTGGAATAATTGATCTTGCGGTAATCGGTGGCATCGTCCACATCCGTTGCGATCATCGACACATTCGGATGACGCGTATGCCACGCAGCCAAATCACGTTCGCTGATCATCACCACTGTAATGGCCGCAAAAGACCCCATCGATGCACGAATGGTTTCAGGCGCAAACGGATCACAGCAATTGCCGATCAATACCAAACGTTCCAATCCCAAGGCATGACAGGTTCGCATGATGGTGCCCAAATTGCCAGGGTCGCGAATTTCCTCAAGCGCGGGCAGAATTTCTTGTGAAAAAATATCGGGCAAAAACGACTCAAAGCGTTTGTAAAACACGGCGATGACCGGTTGCGGATTATCTTTTTTGCTGATCTTTTCTAAAATCTCTTTGGATACCCAGTTTATCTTATCTTTATACCCAAGAAACATGATCTCGAATTCGTTGCGGCCATCTTGAATAAAAAGCGAATGCAGTTCGAATTTTTTCTGCAACGCCATCGATGCCATTTCAGAACCTTCAACCAGAAAGAGATTTTCCTCGTCGCG
>JANODM010000062.1:0-4355 GCA_031412695.1 Alphaproteobacteria bacterium | reverse complement strand
CCATACGGCGGTCGCTTTGGGCATGAGAGGCTTCGACATGCCATCCTCGCTTGTTAAAGGTTAAGGTTTGGTCCTGTAATGAAATTCCCCCTCTTTCGGGGAGGGGGCGGAATCATGAAGGTACTCTAGGGATTTATGGCCCAGGGTCAAGGAAATTATGGCGTAAAACGGGGATTTGAGGGGTTAAATACAGGAAAATCCAGCTGCTTTTATCGTAATCCCGACTAAAGTCGGGATCTTACCCAAAGAGACAAGACCCCGTTTTTCAACGGGGTTACGAGTTTATCAGAACCCTTTGGCGTTAGGCACGCATTAACCAGTATGGGGTCAGGATGGGGACATCATGAAAGCTGTTCCATCCGTCCGCCCCGTGCTGCGTTTTCTTGTCGCCCTTCTTGTCACCGTCTCGATGACGGGATGTTTGGTTGATCGTCAGGCTGCGCGTGAAGATGCCGATCAAATCGCGCAAGACAGCTATCAACGTCTTGAGGAAATTCGTACGCGCCAAGACAGCGTTTCACCGCTGATCGAAGAAGACACGCCGTGGTTCGGAGCATCGACAATCCCTGCGCAAACCGGTGACATGTTGCCGGAAAAAATGGAAACCGAAAATGCGTTAGTGTTGACATTTGAACAGCCTTTGACGTTGGAACAAGTGGCCAATCGCATTCAAGCCGCGACCAATATTCGCGTGATGGTGGATTCAGCTGCTCCGCCCTCGGCAGGCAATGGCGGTGCCGGAACCAGTGCGGCGCCCGGAACTGCGGGTGCTGCGGATACTGAAGGTGGCGCGCGCTTTTTACCTGCAGACGGCATGGAAGTCACGGGCGGTCGCACCGTATGGCAAGGAAAATTGTCAAATTTATTAGATCAGATCGCCGATCGCTTCGACGCAGAATGGACTTATACCGGGAACAACATTCACATCAATCAACAAATCGTGCGTACGTTTATGTTGCATGCCTTGGCAGGATCAACGGATGTCGGCGGCAGCGTGAAAACATCGGCCGGTGGCGATGGTGGCCTGCCCCAACAATCCGTCGACAGCACCAGCAAATTGGCGTTGTGGGATGAGATTCAAAAATCCGTCGAGACGATTATTTCAGGCCGCGCGCGTGCTAATTATTCACCCGCAACCGGCACTATTACCATCGCGGGCTATCCGTCTGTCGTCAAAGCCACCGAGGAATATCTGCGTTTGCAAAATAAATTGCGCATGCGCCGCGTATCCATCGAAGCGCGCGTTCTGTCAGTACGTCTTAACAGACAAAATCAAAATAATTTCGATTTGAATGTCATCTTGAAAGGCGCCTTTGGCAGCCGTGCGTTCAGTTATAACAGTGGCATCGCGTCTGGCAGCAGTATCGGTCGCGACGTTCTTGTCGGCGTATTCGATCCGACCTCGCTGCCAGCAAATGCATCCACTGTCAGTCAAGGCGTCATCACACAATTGGGCGCGATCGCCGAAAAAGTTTCCGTCGAATATTCGGGCACGTTGGTGACCTTGTCCGATCAGCCTGCGCCGTTGCAAGTCGCCACCAAACAAGCCTATGTCGCGCGCGTTTCGGGCTCGTCGACAGGTGATGGTGTTGCGGCGTCTACGCTGGAGCCGGGCACGATCGATATCGGATTATCGATGAATATTCTGCCGCGCGTAATTGAACAAGATCGCGTGATGTTGCGCATTGCACTTGGGATTACGGATTTGGTGAATTTGGCGACTTTTACGTCGGGCGGATCGACGGTGCAGTTGCCCGAAATCGATACGACCGGATTTTTGCAAAACGCTATCTTGCGTTCGGGCGAAACCCTTGTCCTAGCCGGGTTCGAACGTCGTAACGCCAACGACACCCAAAGCGGCGTCGGCAATCCGTCGAATTGGTTATTGGGCGGCGGCGAGAATTTCGGGCGCGGCCGCGAGATCCGCGTCTTGATGATCACCGCGAATTTGCTTCCCGAAGAACCGGTCAGCGTCATTTCTCCTTGAAATGAATTCAAGTGATGCGGCAGCGATTTTTACGTGCAAGGTGATACGATTTCATGGCGATGAACGACAACACCCCCGGAGTTTTGATTTATAACGGCAAGTCATATGCCGTCGGGTTGCTGTGGTTTACGGTCCAAGAAGAATCCGGCAAAGATTTATTGCAATCGCGTGTCAAAAAAACCCATGCTGATTTTTATTGCCAACGCCTTCACATTTCACAGCAACAAGCATTCGGATGGCTGAAACAAGGCCATCGTCGCGGCATGGCCGTTGCCGCCGCCATGGTCGCCGATCAATTAGTCGGGGAATGGCACGGCGTGTTCGAAGCCGATAACGGCTGGTGGTACGTCCAAGTTCGCTCCGACACGATCACGCCGACGGGCGACCGTTTCTTCACGACCGAAGAAGAAGCGTTTCATATGTTTCAAGATGAAATGGCCAAACATAATTGGCCGCATGCGTATGCGCCTG
Organism: Alphaproteobacteria bacterium; assembly: GCA_031412695.1. Taxonomy (GTDB): domain Bacteria; phylum Pseudomonadota; class Alphaproteobacteria; order Micavibrionales; family SZUA-601; genus JAQGJA01. The sequence continues at coordinate 1,897 of JANODM010000062.1, read as the reverse complement.
ACAAATGGCGCTTAGGCGACCGAGGCATTCGCGAATTGCCTTTGAAAACCTTGTTGGATGATCTGGTTACGTCCAGTTTGACGCCTGCCAATGTTACCGCCGTTTTCGGATCGGTTGCAACGCGCAACCTGGTCTTGGGCGGCCTTGGGGTGACGTTCGTTATCATGGCGGCGTTGACCATGTATACGGTGTTTTTAAAAGCACCGCCGCCGCAACCTGTGCAACGTATTCCGATCGCTCAAATCATGGCGATGCGCAACGCGCAATCGGCAATTCAAATTATTTCGCCGCAACAATTGGGGCAATCCTGCGGTGATCATGCAGATAAATTATACCAATCATTATCCGGGTGGCGCGCGGTGAAATTCACCTGCAGTTCCGCCAATGCGACGATGGTATGGCAACAAGTCACAGGATCTTTGGGTGATGCCAAAGAACACGGCGCCAAATTTTGGCCAAGCGATGCGAAAATTACCTTTGCTAATCGCTCACTTAATGTGATGGCCGCAGTCGGTAAATTACCAACCGTCGAAGCCACTGATTTAGTGAACCAAGAAGACGCTTTATTATATTTGGAACAGGAATTGAAACCGATGGGTGCGTTGCAAGTGAATGCGACGATTCCACCTCCTCCTGCTCCGGTGGCGCGTTCGTCGTTTTTGAATAATTCACCGCTCCCTCCGCCCCCTAAACCGGCACCGGCCTATTTGACCGTCACGTTCAAATCGGGTTTCGCACCTGAAAAAATCGCACCGTTATTGTTGCGCCCCGGTTTGGAATTACAGCAACTGGAATGGCAAATTCCACAAGCGATGTGGGAATATAAAATCAAATGGTATTTCCGCACCGCCAAACCAGCAGTGCCTGTTACACCGGCCGCTGCAGTGCCTGCTGTCGTGCCTGGCGTAACGCCATCTGCTACTACTACACCATCGGCTGCGCCGTCTGTTTCTGCGCCTGCTGCCGTTCAAGGAGTAAAATAATGCGATTCTTTTTTATCTGTTGTCTGATGCTGTCGGCGATACTGTCGCCCCTTACGGCGCGCGCCGCCGACGAGGCCGTGTTGTGTCCGGATGTTGATGTCATGAAACGAACCGCGCCCGGTGATATCAGTGGCGTCCAAGCCGATATCGAACGTTTAAATCTGTGTGTTGAACGCGCGCGCTTGTTAAGGCAATTGGATGAGGTCGTCGTGCAACGCCAAAAAACACTTGAGAAATTGGTCAATCCGAATGCCGCTCCGACCGGCAATATCACGACAGGTTTGGGCATGCCGGCGGGTGTCGGTGGCATACCGCCTTTGCCAGTTAGTTCATTACCCCCGTTAAGAGGCGATAATACACCACCCAAAGATTTGAAGCCCGGCGAAGTGCGCGTGACAGGAGCAGTCGGCAATGCTTTTGATGCGGCAGCTCCTGCACCGCAAGAAGCCACCCCCGAATGGCAGATTCGCAAGATCTGGGGGCAAGGGGTCGGTATGCGCGCGCAAATTAGTGACAAAGCCAGCGGTACTATCTTGAACGTCGTTAAAGGCGACCCTCTTCCCGATGGCGGTACGGTCGAGACGATTTCGGTCAAAGGGGTCGCAGTTTCACGAAACGGTAAGATAAACGATCTATCCTGGGAACAACTGGCCGAAGGTTCATCGTCACAAAATGCTAAAGTCATTCCGTAACAACTCTGCTTGGGATCCTGATATCCCTCTAACGGCCGAAAACGGCCCGATGGATCGTGGCGATAATTTCCGCCAGATCGTGGCGTTCTTTGGCGATGGACGTTTACTGGTATCCAAATCGCATATCAGCTCGCCGCAGGTCATGAGCTTTGTCGAAGAGCTGAAGTTGGATGGTTTTGACAATATCATCATCAATGCGGTCGACATCAGCGAAGTCGCCGG
>JANODM010000061.1:0-1597 GCA_031412695.1 Alphaproteobacteria bacterium | reverse complement strand
GTTCAACCGGTTGAATGATCATCGGTTGGGCAATAACAACAGGCTGCGGAATAGGGGCAGGCATCGGTTGAATCGGTGCGGCAATTACTTGCGGTGCGGGGATGGGCGCAACGGCAACCGGGGCCGGCACAAAACTCGGTTGAATATGTGGGATAACGGCCGGAGCTTCGATTATCGGGGCCGGTGTAAGTTTCTGGGGCTGCGGCAAAGCGGCAGCAAGAGTTGTTTCTTGCAGGGCTGGATTAACAGATGGACCCAAAGCGCGTAGGCAATGATCGAATTCGAAAAACGCACGCGTATTTCCGGCCAACGTATAAGTGCCCGTTGTGCCATCCAAACTAACATTCAATGAATTGCCCGCAGCCAAAGCATCGTTCAGTGCTTTGTTCAATCCGGTTTGCAGTACTAATTGCGTTTGGCTGATAGCTGTGGCCGTGAAACGTTGTGATGTCCCGCCCGTATTAAGGCTGACGGCGTAACGCTTGCCTTTTTCCAATTCGGCATTCGCGAAATCGACGGTAATGGATCCTTTGCCTGTCGCATTGCGCGTAAACGTCACAACCGGACCACCGGTATAATGCGCGGCCATTGCACAATAAGATGGATTGACTTCGCCATTCGACATCATGGGTGCTACATGCCAATCATTCATCGACAGCGGCGTTTTCTGATTGGTTGCAGCCAGCACGGGAAAACTGACTGAAACAAGCAAAAGCGAAAGCAGCGAGCGGGAACGCATATCAAAGATCCTGTGTTAATTCGCCAAAGTCAAATTGCCAAGCCACGTTGCAAGGCACGAACGTCATCTTCATTTATGCACATTTTTGACGCGAATGTCACGCACGCAAATGTGAAAATATCTAGGATTCGCAAGAATAAAGCGAATACTTAGGCGGCAGCCGGGGCGGGTGCACCTGACGGCATGTTATCCATCGCCTGCTCCATTTCCTGAAAGGTAGGCTGCAGATGAGAGGGGATATTGCCGCGACCGATTTCGATGGAAATCTGCGGCGCGCAGCCTTTGAGATGAGCTACCAAAATTTCTTTGATGATCCGGTAAAACTGGATATCTTCTTGAACGACCTGGCCCGAGCGACTAGCGAAGGGTCCGACGAAACCATAAGCCAGGAAAACGCCCAGAAACGTACCGACCAGCGCGCCGCCGATCATACCGCCTAATACTTCGGGCGGTTCGTTAATGCTGGCCATGGTCTTAATGACACCCAAGACGGCGGCAACAATCCCCAAAGCGGGAATACCGTCCGCCATGGTTTGGATGGCATGCGAGCCGTGCAATTCTTCATGGTAATATTTCTCAATTTCTTTTTCCATGGCGTCGTCAAGCAGGTTCGGATCGCTTAGGTCCATCGTCATCATACGCATATAATCGCAGATCAAGTGCAGTGCGAAGCGTGAATGCGCCACACGGGAATATTGACGAAAAATCTCGCTGTCATCGGGTTTTTCGATATGTTGTTCGACCGCGACCATACCTTTTGTTTTCATAAGTTTGGTCAGGGTGAAAAGGAGCAACAACAACTCTTTGTAATCGTCTTTTTTATAGTGTTCACCTTTGAAAACGGATTTTACCGCGCCG
>JANODM010000060.1:0-10042 GCA_031412695.1 Alphaproteobacteria bacterium | reverse complement strand
TGCTCCGATTTTACGCGCGCGCGGGAATGGCAACAATCGACCATGGTTTCGCGGGACTACTTTTGTCTTCGCTCGGTGGTGCCGGACATGCTTAAAATCGGGGAGAGATTATTGCCGCACGAAATGTTCAGAAGCGAAAATGAGTCTCGCCAAGGCTTTGCTGTGTACTTACTGACTTTCCACGGTACACACCAAAAGGAGAAGATTTGCCTCTCCGTAGAAGGCTTGCGTAGCCTGCGGTGAAATCATAGCGGAAGGGCAGTACACAGAAAAATGCCCTCAGCCCCGCAGAACATGGGGATTGAAGGGCACAGAAATGACCAGATAAAATGTTCAGGTCAAGGAAATGGCGGAGACGAAGGGATTCGAACCCTCGATAAGGCTTTAGGGCCCTATAACGGTTTAGCAAACCGCCGCCTTCAGCCGCTCGGCCACATCTCCGCTTGCTAAGAAGCCGAGTTTTAACACAAGGCGACAGGCGTTTCAACCGCTTATAATCCTGAATTAATTGAGAGATTTAATGCCCGAATTTAGCGTACGGCGCGCAAATGGCTGCCGATCTCTAACTCGTTATCGCCATTGGCATCGGTGGCGTAATAGGCTTTAGCACCTGCGGCCATCAATTGCACATCCGATGCCGCCAACAGGAAATTCGGCACGATATCGTCCATCGCATCGCCCTCCCAACCGAACGGGCATTCAAACGCGTTCGCAACCGATTGAATGCGATACAAGGCCTGTTTCACATCGGCGTGGGTCGCATCGATATTTTTTTCCATCGCAACGGCAAGACGTTGCGGATTGACCAACACGCCGTCGACACCGGTGACATCGACGATTTCCTCAAGCTGTGCGACGGTTTGCGGATGACCGATTTCGATGACGAACGTCAATTGATCATTCAACACAGGCAATACGACATCCGAGTGTGACAAGCCGTAACCCGTTGCATGGCCCGCACGATAGACGCGCAAACCTTCGGGTGGATACAGGCACGCAGCCAAGGCTTTTTCCGCTTCGGTCGCAAATTGAATATCGGTCAGGATCAAGCCGTCGATGCTTGTGTTCAAATAGGCTTGTAATGTCGCGGGGGTTGCCACATCCGTGCGGATCAAAAACGGTTTATTCTGTGCAGCCGCTAATAATTTTTCGATGGTTTCAATCGTCGTTGGGCGTGCGGCGCAATCAAGCACGAAAAAATCGACATGGTTGCGCAACACAGCAACAACATTTGCGTCATGCAAGGTCAAAACGACCCCGCGGGAATTGTTCAAAATGGCTTCGGATAAACGCGTCATTTCCAAACCTTAGCAGATCAAGCGTTGGTATTCCAGATCACAGCGTCATTGATCCCATGTTTTTTCACGAACCGCCAAATTTTCGCGTCTGAATAAGTCCAAGAAGGATAGCTTGGCGGAATGGCGGCACCTTTGACAAATTTTTCAGGCGCGTCATACAAGGTCGCTTTGCCTTTGTAATCGTGGTGTTTGACGACTGTGACACCGTTTAATTTGGCTTTGGGGAATGCGAATTCCAATGCCGATGCCAACGTACCGCTGACGATTGGGCACCAAATTTCGGCGGGATCTAAAGGCAGTTTTTTCGCGTATTCTTCTAAACGGTGGCTGAAATCATTGTACGCAAACCCCAGCGGCAGATATACCGCATCATGCGCATAGGCGTAATCTTCGGCCCACGGTTCCATTTTCACGACGCGCGTGGGGTCAACCCAGACGATAGAGGCACCTGATTTTTCAACCGCGTCCAACCAAACAGGATTTGTTTTTCCACGCGCCAGAAATAAGGTGGCTTTGAACCCCAAAGCGGCACACGCAAATGCCAAAGCCGGGCCGCCTTTACCAAAAGCGGATGCTACATAGACGAAATGCTTTGCGCCGAAATCAGGCAAGCACGACTGCAAAATAATTTGCTTGGTGCCGCCCGGAATTTTGTCATCCCGGACAAGCCAAAAACGGTCAAAACGTTCAAGGACAGGAACAGGAAGATCAGTCACTAGGCTGAAAGCTTTTTCTTCAAAATATCGTTGACGATATCCGGATTGGCTTTGCCTTGGCTGATTTTCATGATCTGACCGACAAAGAAACCAAAGAGTTTGTCCTTCCCGCTTCTGTAATCCGCAACCTGCGCAGGGTTTGCCGCAATCACATCGTCGATGATCTTCTCAATCGCGCCTGTATCAGTGACTTGTTTCAAGCCTTTTTCTTCGACGATTTTCAGCGGGTCTTGACCCGTTTCAACCATGATCGCAAACACATCTTTAGCGATTTTGCCCGAGATCGTGTTGTCATCCATCAAATCCAATAACGCACCCAACGCATCGGCCGAGATTGGTGATTCTGTGATGTCTTTGTCCTGTTTGTTCAACAAGCCCAAGAGTTCGGTAATAACCCAATTCGCCGCTTTTTTTGCATCGCGTTTGCCGCCTTTGATCACAGCTTCGTAATACGCAGCCAATTCACGTTCGGCAATTAACACGGATGTGTCATACGGGCTGAGTGCGTAATCAGCAATAAAACGTTTTTTCTTGACGTCAGGTAACTCAGGCAAGGTTACCTTGATATCGGCGATTTCCTTGTCTTGTAATTCCAAAGGCAATAAATCAGGGCACGGGAAATAGCGGTAATCATGCGCCTCTTCTTTGGAACGCATGGATCGCGTGATGTTTTGCGCAGGGTCCCATAAACGTGTTTCTTGCACAATCGTGCCGCCGCTTTCCAAAATTTCGACTTGGCGTTGTGCTTCGTATTCGATTGCCAACGTAATATTGCGGATCGAGTTGACGTTTTTCGTTTCGGTGCGTGTGCCGAATTTTTCACCCGGACGACGCATCGATAAGTTCACGTCGCAACGCAAATTCCCCTGCTCCATATTGCCGTCGCATGTACCCAAATAACGCATGATCGACCGCAATTTCTTGATATAAGCGGCGACTTCTTCGGCGGACCGTAAATCAGGTTTGCTGACGATCTCCATCAATGCAACACCTGCGCGGTTCAAATCGACATAAGTTTTCGTCGGATGTTGGTCATGCATCGACTTGCCTGCGTCTTGCTCCAGATGCAGACGTTCGATACCGATAATTTTGACCGATCCGTCTTCTAGATCGATTTCCATTTCGCCTTCCCCGACGATGGGATATTGGTATTGCGAAATTTGATAGCCTGTCGGCAAATCAGGATAGAAATAATTTTTACGTTCGAATACTGACGTTTTGTTGATTTTGGCGTTCAAACCCAAACCCGTTTTAACCGCTTGCTCGACGCAATACGCGTTTAGTACAGGCAACATACCCGGCATGCCGGCATCGACTAAGGATACGTGGTCGTTCGGGTCACCGCCGAATGCAGTTGATGAGCCTGAAAACAATTTCGATTTGGAAATCACCTGAGCATGCACCTCTAGGCCGATGACCATTTCCCAATCGCCCGTTTTGCCTTGGACCAGATTTTTATTGACTGACATGTGTTACCTCTAATGGCTCTGCGCCATATTTATTCACGCCCGTATCGCCTTTGGTGCAGGCAATGACAACCCAGAAAATAAATCCGACAATCGGTATGATCATCACCATCTGCCACCAGCCTGATTTATTCACATCATGCAAACGCTTAGTCAGCGTTACGACTGTCGGCCATATCAAGACCAGACACATCAACAATGATACAGCCCCGTCCGAATGTAAAATATTATCAATAATCAGTGCACCAACATATAAAACGATGGCAGGAATAATATAGTACTGCGCATAATCTTTACGCGACATGCGGCCTTCAGCGGATAAATAAAGTGTTTTGTGGTCGATATTTCTATAGTCGATCATTTCATCCACTCCATATCCGGTTTAGCCGTAAAATTTGCCGCCTTTTCTAGCACATGTCCGACGCGGAACAAGGTTTCTTCATCGAACGGTTTTCCAATTAATTGCAACCCCAATGGCAGACCCGTCTTATCCAATCCCGATGGCAAAGACATGCCCGGCAGACCGGCCAAATTGACGGGAACGGTAAACACATCTTCCAAATACATCTTGATCGGGTCGTCTTGTTTCTCACCGATTTTGAACGCGGAACCCGGTGTCGTCGGCGTTAAAATTACGTCGACTTTTTTGTAGGCTTCGGCAAAATCCTGCGCGATCAAGCTGCGGATTTTTTGTGCCTTGAGGTAATACGCATCGTAATAGCCTGCGGATAATACATATGTGCCTATCAAGATACGGCGCTGCACTTCCGAACCGAAACCCGCTGCACGTGTGGATTCATACGTATCCGTCAAATCACGGCCTTCGACGCGCTTGCCGTAACGCATGCCGTCATAGCGCGCCAAATTTGACGAACATTCGGCAGGCGCCAAAATATAATACGTCGCCAACGCATAGGATGTATGTGAGAGGGAAATATCGACAATTTCAGCCCCTGCATCCTTAAGCCACTGGATGCCTTGTTGCCAATTTTTTTCAATCTCGTCGGACATGCCATCGATACGGTATTCTTTTGGAATACCGACTTTAAGGCCTTTGACCGATTGGCCCAACGATTTCGTATAGTCAGGCACCGGAACGTTGACAGACGTGGAATCTTTTGCGTCCCATCCCGACATCGCTTGTAACATGATGGCGGCATCTTCGACATTTTGCGTCAACGGGCCCGCTTGATCCAAAGATGACGCGAAAGCAATAATGCCCCAGCGCGAACAACGGCCATAGGTCGGTTTGATTCCGACGATACCGGTGACCGATGCCGGTTGGCGAATGGAACCGCCCGTATCCGTACCCGTTGCGGCCATGGCGATACGCGCCGACACCGCAGCAGACGACCCACCCGATGATCCGCCCGGAATGCGGCACAATTCATTATCGCCTTTTGCTTTCCAAGGGCTAAGCACGTTGCCGTAACCGGAGGTAATATTCGCCGAACCCATCGCAAATTCGTCCATCGATGCTTTGCCCAGCATCACGGCACCGTTTTTAAACAGATTATCCGACACGGTAGATTCATAAGTAGGCACAAACCCTTCCAGAATTTTACTGGCGGCCGTTGTTTGCACGCCTTTGGTGCAATACAAATCTTTCATCGCAATCGGAATACCTTCGACCAAACCGACTTCGCCTTTTTTACGGCGCGCATCGGATGCGGCAGCCATGTCCAAGGCCAGTTCAGGTGTTTCAGTGATAAACGCATTCAACTTGCGGCCCTTATCGACCGCCTTGTTGAATTCCGTTGTCAATTCCACCGATGTGAAATCACCTTTTTTCAAACCCGCAAGTGCCGAGCCGATCGTAAAATCAGTTAGTTTTGTCATTATTCAACTACCTTAGGAACTACGAAAAAGCCTTCAGCGCTGTCAGGCGCGTTGGCGACGATCTCACCTTGGCGATGACCGTCGGTAACCGCATCAGGGCGGCGATAGGCCTGGTGATGCACGACCGCCGTCATCGGCTCGACGCCTTTGGCGTCGACCGCGTCCAATTGCTCGATCCATTTAAACAAGCCTTCAAAATTCACGGCCAATTCTTCGGCGCGTGCGTCGGTGATTTTGAGGCGTGCCAGACGCGCTACTTTTAAAACCGTTTGTTTATCCATAATGCTCTGATTTTCCCCCTGGGATTTTTCGGGCTTTACCCGCAGAATGACGTAAAATTATCAAAACAGTATGTGTAACCTATGTCCGCTCTGTCAATCCGTCCGCTTGGTGAATTATCCCAAATTGTGCAGCCGCCTATGCGTTTGGCGGCATTGGATATCGGGACGAAAACAATCGGCATTGCCTTGTCCACCCCCGATTGGCAAATCGCCACGCCTTATACGACCATCACACGCACAAAATGGGCGGCGGATATCGAAGCCCTGACCAAAGCATTGGACGGATACGGCGTGGGCGGAATCATCGTTGGCTTGCCCTTGAACATGGACGGGTCGGAAGGCCCCCAAGCGCAGTCCGTCAAACAAACTGTTTTCAACCTGGTGAGTGCTGAACCGAAAGGGTTGGCAGGCATCGCCATTGCGTTTTGGGATGAACGATTATCCACTTCTGCGGCTCAAGACGTCCTCAGTGAAAGCATGTCTCGCTTCAAGGCTAAAGCGGCAGGGGCATTGGATGCAATGGCCGCAAAAATCATTCTTGAAAGCGCTTTACAACATCTCAAGCAAAACATGAAGAAAGAAATATAACATTATGATTGAAAATATTTATATTGTTTATACTATTGTGATCATCGCCAGCTATTTAATCGGGTCCATTCCGTTCGGACTAGTCTTAGGGGGCCTCTTTAAAGTCGGCGATATTCGGAATATCGGATCAGGCAATATCGGCGCAACCAATGCATTAAGAACCGGAAATAAAGGATTCGCCTTAGCGGTTTTATTATGCGACGGGGTTAAAGGTGTCGTCGCGATCCTGTTGACACAATGGTTGTTCCGCGATGTCTGTGAATGCTTGCCGATGGTGGCGGGTTTGGTCGCGGTGTTGGGGCACATGTTCCCTGTCTGGCTGAGATTCAAAGGCGGCAAAGGAGTCGCAACCGGCCTTGGGGTCATCTTGGTTCTCAGCTTCCCGACAGGGTTGTGTGTCGCCGCGATGTGGTTATTGACCGCCAAATTGTCCCGCACCTCGTCCCTCGCAGCCGTGTTGGGGTTCCTGCACGCACCCGTTTATGCGATGGCCAACGGGTTGGATGATTTTTATGTTCTGGGGTTTGCAGGACTTGGGTTGCTGGTCATCCTTAAACATAACGAGAATATCAAACGCCTTCTCAAAGGTACCGAACCGATTATTGGGCAGAAGGTTTGAGTTTGAAAAAATCGGCTGACCCGTCCGCGTTGAACGCCCTGCGTCTGATCCGTTCCGAAGGGGTCGGGCCGTCTACCTATATGCGGTTGACGAATTTATTCGGTAGTGTTGAAAAAACGCTAGAGATGATGGGGTCGATGAAAAAGCCCCTTACCCCTGCGGATACGAAAAAAACCCAAGCCGAATACGATGCGTTGCTGAAAATAGGCGGAGAGTGGTTGGTCAAGGAGACTGCCGCGTATCCTGCGCCTCTTGCGCCGTTTGATGATGCGCCGCCCGTGCTGGCGGCTTTAGGGAATACCGAGTTGTTAAAAAAGCCGATGTTGGCGATTGTCGGTGCGCGTAACGCGTCCATCGGCGGACGCAAATTAGCGGCACAAATCGCGCGTGATTTAGGCCAGGCAGGTTTCGTGATCGTGTCGGGCATGGCGCGCGGGATTGACGCCGCGGCACACGAAGCCGCATTGGAAACAGGCACCGTTGCGGTCATGGCCAACGGCGTTGACGTGATTTACCCGCCCGAGAATAAAAAATTATACGACGCGATCAAAACGAACGGCGTAATCCTCAGCGAAAACGTGATGGGCTGCGAACCCGCCGCCAATTTTTTACCGCGCCGCAACCGCATCGTATCAGGCCTTTCAAAGGCTGTGATTTTAATCGAAGCGGCAGCGAAATCAGGGTCATTGATCACAACGCGTTTCGTATTGGACCAAGGGCGTGATGTATTTGCGATTCCAGGGTCTCCGCTTGATCCTCGCGCCTCAGGCGGCAATCATTTGATCAAAACAGGTCAGGCGCAATTAATTGAATCCGCACAAGATGTGTTGAATGCGTTGGGTATTCTGAATCTGATGGAACGGGAAACGATGCAACATGCTTTGCAAGCTGTGGATGAAGCACCTTCCGATGAATTGTCGAGTGATCATATGCCGCGTATGACGAATGATCAGTCGCGGCATATTATTTTGTCATGCCTGGGCCAAGCCCCCTGCACGATCGATCAAATCACGTATACGACGCAGCTGCCTGTATCGAATGTGTTGACCGTGTTAATGGAACTGGAACTGTCTGGCCGCATTCAACGCTTGCCCGGTGATCGCGTTGTATTGGCGGCTTAGATGAAACAAAAAAATCTTATTGAACAACTTACAAGTTTGTTGAAAAGTTATCCTGAAATTAAAGCGGCTTGGCTCACCGGAAGTTATGGTCGCGGTAACTTTGATGAGTATAGTGATATTGATTTTATAGTCTGTATTGACAATTCAAACAAACTTACAGACTCATTTGAATGTTTAAATCATCTTATCACGCAACGAGATGATATTCTTTTTGTTAAACATATGACCATCACCCATACCATTAACGCAATTACAAAACATTGGGATCGCTTTGACGTTACTTTAATTTCAAAAGATCAATTGGGTTCGCATAGTCAAAAAGGAAATACCCTTTTATTTGATCATGAAGGTATATTTAAATCACTTTCACAAGATGACATCCCGGATATTGATAATAAAAAATCACAACTCGTTTATGCGGCAAACGAATTCTTACGTATCCTAGGTTTGTTGCCTGTTGTTTTAGGAAGACAAGATTATGTGATTTCGTTGACGGGTATCCAGTTGATGAAAGATTTGCTGATCACATTAATGACACTTGATCTGCCCGTAAGCGGAAAACTATCGCTCAAGAAAAACTTGTTGCCTGATGATTATAAAATTTTATTCGATATGCCTGTCATTGAGCCAACAAGAGATGCTGTTATCGCTTTGAACGTTTATCTTGTAGACCAATTTTTACCACGAGCGAAATCATTATTTAAAAAATATGATTTGATCTGGCCTGATCAATTTGAAAAAACCACAATTGAACACATAGAAAACGAAATAAAAGTTAGGCTAATTTAGATAATTCAACGCTTGCCCGGTGATCGCGTTGTATTGGCGGCTTAGATTTTACAAATCTTATTTGATACATCAATTATAACTGGAAGTCTTTGCTGGATACTGTCTTCGGATAATTGAAAACTTCTCACAAAAACGAGCGAAATTAAAGCGAGCACGGATTCATAATTTATATCATCTCGACTCATATTAGATAAAGCCGACGCAATGTCTCGCGCTTCAGATGAATACTCATCTAAAGGCGCACCTGATTCAATAAGGCCTTCTATATCTGCATTTCGCAAGATTTCATCAATTTTTAAATACAAATCATTCATTTTTCACCCTTATCTGCGCCATGAGGTTATTACTTTTCCAGCATTTCTACCAGATGTTTCTTCAATTACCGTTACACCATTTTTACCATGATAATGACGTTGTATCGTTCCATATTTTCCTACTTTCATCTCTACCTCTCCGGATTTTTTCGCCGTCTCCTTGGCTTGATCAATTTCTTTTGAGGTAATTTTTCTTTGCTCAAGTCTTACTTTTTCATGGTTGGTTAAATTGTCTAAGCGTGACTTTATATTTTTTTGTGGCAATTTTTTTATAACTTTAACAGCTAAAGCAAATGCTCTGTTTCCGATTTTTAAAGTAGAGAAAACTCAAGCTTCCGGATAAACTTTCTCAATTGGCGGATCATACATAACAGGCGTTATCATCCCTTCATTCGTCACCCAACACCGGCAGTTCCCTTTGCAGTTCGGCGTGTTCTCGCTTTCGTCATCGACAATAGTTCCATCACGCGCGATACACGCATCACAACTCTTTTGATCTTTGGGACAACACCAGATCAATTTGACTTTGTCTTCCTGTGCGGCAAGCGATTTATTGATCGCCTGCATCGTATCATCGCCAGGCAACATCACACCATTGGGCACGAGGCCTTGTGTGCGCTGAAATTTTTTCAATGCGTCGATCATGTCCGCATCGGCGATTTTTGTAATGCCGCGTATCGGATCGGGAAATAATAGCCCAGACGGTTCAACGCTTTTTTCAATAACCGGACATCGTCAGGGTTGGCATTTGTGTCTTTTGACACCCGCCTGTTTAAAATCAATTGCATCGTAAACCTTTGAAAAGCAAAAAGCCCCGAACGGGAGTCGGGGCGATAATAGGATTAATATCCTATATTTTTACTGTTTTGTCAATATAAAGAGTGGTTTTGTGAAATGACTTGCCCCCTTAACCCTTTTGCCTTTATAGAGACAGAAAATGACTCGACTCAGTCCCCCGAGCCAAGATTGGTAAAATATGTCAAAAAACCTGGTGATCGTTGAATCGCCTGC